>JANOGZ010001108.1:0-4300 GCA_031406255.1 Pyrinomonadaceae bacterium
TTTTTACAGGCGCTGGGCGTTCGCTTCCGATACTAAACGAATGTTTGGCGCTAAATAAAGGGGGAGCGGGCGCGCGCGCGGCCCGTGTGATAAAAGGTTTGAAGCAAGTGCATTGGAGGCTTGAGCGTCTGCGTCACGCGCTTCGCATCATAGCACAGAGGCGGGCAGCCAGGCGAAGCGGAACAAAAGACGGGAAGGCGCTCGCAGGATGATGTTTAAGAGCGCGGTTCTTTAATCCCTTAAAGTTCTATTTTCTTTCGACGGGACGGGTGGGAAATTCCAGGCGCACTGTTAAACCGCTCGTCGCGTCCGCCTTGAGCGTGACGGTGCCTCCGAGCACATCGATCAAACGGTGCGCGATCACCAGGCCGAGTTCGTTCATATTGGTGCCGCTTTCATTTGGTGCGTCCACATCAACCGGATCAAAGATGTGCGCCGGATCGAGCAGCGGTGCGCCCTGATCGCGGATCTCGATAAGAAGCAGTGAAGGCGCTGGTATCGAGGCATGGACGGCGACTCGCTCGCCCTCAGGACTCCGACTGATCGCGTGCGCGATGAAGTTGTAGAGCACCTGCCGCAATTTCCCCTCATCAGAGACTATCGCGCCGATTTCCGTCGCACTGCAGCAGTCGACTTTGACGCCCTGTTTTTGCGCCAGTCGCCCCACCGCGGCGCAGGATTCGCGCAGCATTTCACGCAGCGAAAATTCATGTAGAAAGATTTCCGTCTGTCCGGCTTCGAGCCTTGAAAGGTCAACCAGTTGATTGAGGCTCGTCTTCAGTTGTAATCCCGAGCCCTGAATTTTTCCGCAGAAGCGCTGCTGTGTCTCCGTTAAATCCTCATGTTCAAGGAGGATTTCAGCAAAACCGAGAATTGAGGTGAGCGGTGTTCGGAGTTCGTGTGACATGCGCGCCAGGAACAGCGAGCGGTAACGCGCGACGCGTTGCAGCTCGCTGTTGGCCTCTTCGAGTTCCGCGCCGCGCCGCCGCAGCTCTTCGACGAGCTGCTCGATCCGCGCGCGCTGCTCGCACATGGCGGCGGCGCGGCGGGCATTGCCGACAGCGATGACGATGGGCGCCGCGATAAAGCGAACGCCCCTGAGCGCGGCCCGCAGGCGCTCGGGGAATGCCGTGATCGCGACGAGGGCGCCCACCAGCGCGCCGCGCGCATGAATCGGGACGGCGACGCCTGCTTTCAGGCCTGCCGCTGCAAGAGCGCGGCCGACATCTGTCTCAATCTGGTTATCTCCCTCACCCAGCCACACCTGCTGTTCACGACCGGTCCGCTCGGCCGCCTCCGCCAGCAAGGCTCCCGCACGGCGCGCCGGCATTTCGGCCAGATTCTCGGTGATGTGAATCGCGCTTTCGCGGAGGTGACCATCCTCGCTCTGCAGGAAGGTGATGATGCAGCAGAGATCCCAGTGGCGCAGAAGGATATTTGAAAACGCTTTGCAGACGGCCTTCTCAGTGCCGATCTCGGCGGGCGAGACGGTCTGCGTGTAGAGAATATCCACCACTTCCGCGGTGAGAGCATGCAGTTCGCCGGAGGTCACGTCCGCCGCGTCTGTGTTTCTTTCCTCTTCTGCCGAAATGGTATTCGCGCCGTTTTTCATCTGTTTAATTCCGCGCACAGCACTCCGTGCGCGCTGGAGAAGCAAGCGTGCACGGGGTGTTCTCGCCTTGTTGTTTTAAGTAACTTGAGGCGAACTATAAATCGCGCTGTCGGAGGTGTCAAACGAATGTCCACACTTCGGGGGCCGGTTCTCAAAACATGCGCGTGTGGGGTATGATGATTCAGGAACGGGACCTGGAGCCCTTCCTGTGTGCCTGCATGAACGGTCAACTGCGTGAACATCCGCTCGCCGAACTCATCCACGAGATTTCCGCCGAACGTTTGTCGGGCGCGTTACGGCTGGTGCGCGAACGCGTTAAAGCGGTAGTCTATTTCGACGCGGGTGAGATCATCTTCGCGAGATCTAATCTTCGCTTGCACCGTTTTGCCGAAAGCGTGCGGCGCTGGGGTATCGTGACGGAACACGCCCTCGCCGCAACGGTGACAGAAGGCATGTCAGACACAGAGGCCAGCGCGGCGCTGGTTTCAGCAGGCATGCTTAATAGTGATGAACTTGAAAAGCTCTACTCACGGCAGGGCACGGACATGCTCCTTCCGCTGCTTCTGTGGACCGCTGGCCAGTGGAATTTCGATGCGCGCGCCCGCCTCGACGAAAACGTGCGCATCACTCTCGATCTCAACAAGGTTTTGATGGAGAGCGCGCGTCGGTTGCCGGCTGAATTCGTGGCCACCAGAATGGTCGAAGGCGCCGGCGAAACAGTCTCGCCCGCGCGTGAGGCGCGCGCTGATTTACCCCTTCTTCCGACAGAGGCATTCGTGCTTTCGCGTGTGGATGGGCCGCTGCGCGTGGATGAACTTGTCGCCATCAGCGGGATGCCCGAGGCGGAAGCCCGCCAGACGATCTACGCGCTCTCCTTCGGCGGCTTCCTCGTACGTGAAAACTGGCCGCGCGCTTTCTCCGCCGAGGCGCTGGCGCAGTTGCGCACAATCGACGCGGCCGTGGCAGCAAAGGCCGCCAAGGCCCCTCCGGCGGCGTCAAGACCGGCAGTGGCAGAAGCGAAACGCCCTGCGCCCGAACCCGACGAAGAGGCGGAACTAAACGTGCTGTTCGTGCGCGCCGGCGGAGCAAGCTATTACGAAGTGCTTGATGTCGGGCGCAACGCGAACACGGTCGAAATCAAAAGCGCTTACTACGCGCTCGCCAGGCGTTTTCACCCCGATCGCTTTCATCGAAATGTTGATGCCACGCGGCGCACGCGCATCGAGTTTGCTTTCGCGCAGATCGCGCAGGCTTATGAAACCCTGAAAGATGCGAAAACGCGCGCGACCTATGATCTCAAAATGGAGTTTAAGGCGGGCGGCCAGGTTTCCGCGCCGAAGCCCGCCGGCGACAGTAGCGGGGCTGGAGGCGCCGCGAGCGGCCGGCCGGCAACCGTCGGGGCGACCACGACGGCAGCAGTCGGGGGCGGGGCCGCTGGGTCTCCTTCCTCGTCGACGACGCAGCATCGGGCCGAGGAAAGCTTTAAGCAGGGGCTGGCGGCGCTCGAGCAGAGCAATCAACTGCTGGCTTTGACGCGTTTTAGCGAGGCGGCGCGGCTCGCACCCAAAGAAGCGCGCTACCGTGCCTTTTATGGGCGGGCGCTGGCGCGCGATGCCAAGATGCGGCGTCAAGCGGAAACGGAACTTCAGGCGGCCATCGCGCTCGACGCGCGAAATCCTTCGTATCGTGTGATGCTCGCCGAGCTTTACCAGAATATAGGTCTGCGACGAAGGGCAGAGGGCGAATTGGAACGCGCGCTCGCCGTTGATCCGCAGCACGCAGAGGCGCGTCGCATGCTTGATAATTTAAGAAAATCAGAAGCCGGAAGCTGACGGCGCGAACCCTTTTTTGACGGGTTTCGGGCTTGAAGCCACGGCCGTAATTTACTCAAATAAAACCATCTCTTAAACTTGACGCCCGAAAACTATCAGACAGCCTGATGCCTATCAATATCGAGTACGCGGAAAACGAACGGATCGCGGTTGACGCATTCTCACGGTTCGCCGCCGCCGCCGATGAGTTTGAGGAGTATCTTCATCCACACGCGACCCGCATCGCGAAACTGGCCGATGAGGTGGCAAAACTCTTCCGGCTCGCGCGCGCGGATCGCTCGTCGCTGCGATTTGCGGCGCTGGCCCATGATCTTGGCGAGGTGGCGATGAAGCGCGATTACATAAAGCGCGCCGGTACGCTTTCCGAAGCGGAGCGTCTGGATCTGGCGCGTCACCCGGTGATCGGCGAACAGGAGGCGACGCGGGCAGGCGCCGACCGCGGCGCGCAACTGCTCGTGCGGTGGCATCACGAATGGTGGAATGGCACGGGTTATCCGGACGCCCTGCGGCGCGAACAGATTCCTCTGGCGGCGCGCATCCTGCGCGTCGTCGACAGCTACGCGGCGCTCACCGATCAACGCCCATTTCGGCCCGCGCACACGGAGCAGGAAGCGCGCAAGCTTCTCGCCGAAGGGGCGGGTCTCGAATTTGATCCGCGCGTTGTTCGCGCTTTTCTCTCGCTCAACAAGCTCAGCGAACTTCATTCACACGCCCAGACCTACGAAGCTGAGAGCGCCGAGATACCAGAGGTTAGCGCCAGCTACTAACATTTTGCGTACTAACCTTTGAATTTTCAGATGACACAGCACACTATCTTCGATAACACGCCGGATGGATGGCTCGCCTTCGAGCTGAG
>JANOGZ010001122.1:0-5880 GCA_031406255.1 Pyrinomonadaceae bacterium
GGCAGCGCGAGCACGCGGCCACCCGCGCGTTCGATCTCACCGGCCGCCTCGCGGAGAGCGTCGGCGCGGCGCGCGATCAATGCGAGCGAAGCCCCGCGCCGGCCGAGTTCGACCGCCAGCGCGCGGCCGATCCCGCTCGACGCGCCCGTAATCAACGCCACTTTTCCTGACCAGTGAGGGTTCATCATCTTCATCGCCCGCGGGAATTCTCAGCACAACTCCGCGACGTGTGGACCGAGTACGCGCAGGGCCTTTCCCATGTCATCCTGCTTGATCAACAGGTGATCGCGCGAGAAGGCCGAAAGCGCGCCGACCGGGATGCCCGCCGCGGCGAGAATTTCCGCGACGTGCGCCAGATAGCCGATGACGTTCCAGGGCAACTCGATATCTAGTGTGACCAGCCGAAAATCCCGCTCGACGCGCGCCTCGCGCACCGCATGCCGCATCGTACGCCAGTCGGCTTCTTCCAACAGCAGCGTCACTTCATACGCATCGCGCAAGAGCATAAAGGGGACGTCGGGGCGCGGACTCAGTTCCGGATTCTCCAGCAGACGCCTCCAGTCTTCATGTCGTAGACTGATGAGGAAATAGGTGGCGGGCGCAACTTCGACGCGGGTACGGCGCAGCAGTTCTCTGTTTTCTTCTATGCGTTGGGCATCATCCATCAGCGCGCGCTTTCCCGGAAACACTTGAGAGCAGATGATGTGGGCGTCGGGTGACGATCACGGCGGCGAGCCGCCGGCGAGCTGGCTCAATCAGCGGTCGCGAGGGCCAGCGCGCCCGGCCGCTTCAGATCTGAACGATGACCGGAACAATGATCGGCCGCGCGCCGGTCTGTTTCTGGATGTAGCGCTTCAGTTCGAGGCGGACGCGCTCTTTAAGCATGCTCATATCCCGGCGCTCAATCGCGGTCGCGCGCTCGACTGTTTCGGTCACGACGCGCTGCATGTCTTTGATAAAGCCGTTCGCCGACGAATCGGCGCCGATGAGACCACGCGCGACGATTTCGGGCGGCGCTTCGAGCGCGCCCGTTTCCTCGCTGAGCGTGACGACCGGCGTGACCACGCCCTCAAACGCCAGGTGCTTGCGCTCGCGCACGGTTTCCCGATCGATCTCTTCAAAGCCGGAGTCGTCGATAAAGGTGCGGCCGACCTCGCGCTTATCTTTGATACTGGCGCGCTCACCATCAAATTCCAGCACATCGCCGTTCTCGATCAGAATCACGTTTTTTTCCGCGTAGCCGAGATGGTTCTTGACGAACTCGCGGTGACGATAAAGCATGCGGTATTCGCCGTGCACCGGGATCACGTATTTCGGTCGCACGGCTTCGGTCATGATCCGTATATCCTCCTGCGAAGCATGACCGCTGACGTGAATCAGTCGCCGCTTCTCGTCGATGATATTTCCGCCGCGTTTATAGATTTCGCCGACGAGCCGGGAAATGGCGCGCTCGTTTCCCGGAATGATGCGCGCCGAAAGCACCACCGTGTCGCCTTCGCCGATCGTCAATCCCTTGTAGCTCTGCGTCGCCATCTGTGCGAGCGCCGCGCGCGGCTCGCCCTGCGAACCCGTGACCAGATAAACGATCTCATCATCCGCCAGCTGCTTCGACGCATTCAGCGACACGAGCAGATTGTCCGAGACATCCAGATAACCGAGGCGATCGGCGATCTCGACATTCTTCTGCATCGAGCGCCCGAGCACGCACACGCGCCGGTTGAACTGCTGCGCGACATCGAGCACGATCTGCAGGCGATGAATCGAAGAGGCAAAGGCGGCCACGATGATCCGCCCGCGCGCCTCGCCGAACAACTCCTCGAAGGCGGGAATGACCGCGCGTTCGGAGGGCGTGCGGCCCGGCACGGTCGCGTTGGTCGAGTCGGAGGTGAGCGCCAGCACTCCCTCCTGCCCGTACCGCCGGAGCGTGCGCAGGTCGATCGGCTCGCCGATCACCGGCGTTTCATCCACTTTATAATCGCCCGTGTGGACGATCGTACCGGCCGGCGTCATGATGGCGAGCGCGAAACAATCAATCAGCGAATGCGAGACTCTGATGAATTCGACTCTGAAATTGCCGAGCTCGACGATCTGCCGCGGCTCGACGCGGTGGATCAACACATCGCCGAGCAGGTTGTGTTCCTCCAGCTTGCTTTCCGCCAGCCCGACGGTGAAGTGCGAGGCATAGACGGGAACGTTGAATCTTTTGAGGATATAGGGCAGCGCGCCCAGATGATCTTCGTGACCGTGGGTCAGGATAATAGCGGTGATCTGGTCCCTGTATTCCTCCAGGAAATCGAAATCCGGGACGCAAACGTCGACCCCGTAGACACTTTCTTCTGGAAACCCCATGCCGGCGTCGATAATGAGCATCTCATCCGCGTAACGCACGGCCATACAATTCATCCCGAACTCGCCGACACCGCCGAGCGGGATGATCTCTATAACATTACTCACTGTAACCCCTTACTCTCCGAAATAGCCCGGCGTGTGCAGCCTGTGAGGGAAGCCGCCGCCGGACGTAACTAACCGCCCAGTATAGCATAGAGGTCTGTGCCCGTCCCTCCTCGCCCTCAGCGCCGAGCGCCAGCTGCCGATAACCTGTGCGGCGCCCCGCTATCTAAAGGGCGCGCGAAAGACATATCCACTCATCAAGCGTGAGTGTTTCGGCGCGGCGTTCGCGCGCGATACCCGCCATTTCGAGAACGCGACTTGCTCCGCCCGCCCGCTCGATGCGCGCTGAGAGTTCAACCGGGGCGCACCGACGCAGATTGTTAAAGATCGTCTTGCGGCGCTGCGCGAAGCCGGCGCTGACGATCAGCCACAGCAGCTTTTCATTCTCGACCGCGACCACAGCGCGCGGGCGGACACGCAGACGCGCGACCGTACCCCACACCTTCGGCACGGGGCGAAACGCGCCGGGCGCAACATCAAAGAGGGTCTCCGCTTCGCAGTAAGCCTCAACCAGCACGGAGAGAAATCCGCGCTCGCTCCCGCCGGGCGGGGCCGTGATCCGCGCCACCACTTCGCGTTGCAGCATCAGGATCATTTCGGTCAGGCAACGTCTTTGCTCCAGGAGGCGCTGAAGGATAGCGGTCGAGATATTGTACGGAAGGTTGGCGATCAGGCGGGCGGTGGTGGCAGGCTCGATCGCGGCGCAGAAATCGGTGGTCAGCGCATCACCTTCGATCAGCGTGAAGTTGGCGTGCGGCCCGTAGCGTTCGCGCAGCACCGGCGCGAGCACGCGATCGAACTCGACCGCGACGAGGCGGCCGGCTCTTTCGATCAGCCGCGCGGTCAGTGCGCCGCGACCGGGGCCGATCTCGACGATCGTTTCTGTTCCCTGCGGATCGAGCTCACCGACGATCCGCGCCGCCACCCGCTCGTCGACGAGAAAGTTTTGACCGAGACCTTTTTTGGCGCGCGGCAGGTTCATGCGATCGAGGGAGGTCTGTTCACGGCGGTCAGCTTGTTCGGTCAGCGGCTTCGGCCCTCTGTGCTGGATATCCCGTGATCTCCACGTCGCGCCCGTGCTGCTTGATCTCGATATCCCGCAGATTGACAGCATCGGCGATCACGCCGGCGCCGGCGCCACCGATCGCCATCTTCGCATCACAGCCGCCAATGATTAGCGGCGCGATGAAGAAACTCACCTTATCAACCAATCCCGCGTCGAGAAGCGCGCCCGCGACGCTCGCACCGCCCTCGACGAGCACGCTCTGTAACGCGCGGTCACCCAGTTGCTTCAACACTCCGGCGAAGTTTCGTCCGCCCTGTGAGTCTCGCACGATCTCGACGCCGGCGGCGGCGAGCGCGCCGGCCTTTGCTGCGTCCACCTGCCCGGAGGCGAAGATGATGAGCGGAGCCTCGCGCGCTGTCCGCGCGAGTTGTGATCGTGCTGAGAGATGCAGGTGCTCATCGAGCACGACGCGCACCAGCGGGCGATGACGAGGTCGCCCGCTTCTGTCCGTCAGCAACGGATCGTCGGCCCGCGCCGTGCCTGCGCCAATCAAAATCGCATCATAGGCATGACGTAGCTCGTGCACGCGCGCGCGCGCCTGTTCACCCGTGATCCAGCGAGCATCTCCCGTGCGCGTCGCGATCCGGCCATCGAGCGAGCAGGCCAGCTTGAGGTGAACGAAGGGACGCCCGCGCCGCATGCAGTGAATATACTTCTCGTTGAGTCGCGCGGCTTCGCGGGCAAGGAGACCAATTTCCACGTCGACGCCGGTCGCGCGCAGATGCGCGAAACCTTTACCGGAGACCAGCGGATTGGGGTCTTCGACGGGCGCGACGACGCGCCGGATGCCGGCATCGATGAGCGCCGCAGTGCAGGGTGGCGTGCGACCCGTATGAGCGTGCGGTTCGAGCGAGATATACGCGGTCGCGCCGACGGCGCGCACGCCGGCCTGCTCGAGCGCCAGCGTCTCGGCGTGCTTGATGCACTCGTACAGGTAAAAGCCTTCACCGATTATTCGGCCGTCTGTATCGGCGATCACGCAGCCGACGAGCGGACTCGGGCTGACTCGGCCCTCGCCGCGCGCGGCCAGTTCGAGAGCGCGCATCATCATGCGCCGATCATGGTCGCTCCACGCGCTCGCGTCCACTGCCGTCGCCGCTTGTTCAGTCTCTTGCTCTGCCACGTGCCCGGTCTCTTTCAGCGCTCACCCCTCACTAATTAAACAGGCTGTTGACGTATTGCTCCGGATTGAAGACGACCAGGTCATCAACCTTTTCGCCGATTCCGGCATAACGGATCGGCAGACGTAGCTCTTTGGCGATGGCGACGGCGATGCCGCCCTTGGCCGTACCATCCAGTTTCGTGAGGACGATGCCGGTCACGCCCGCGGTTTTTAAGAACTGTCGCGCCTGTTCGAGGCCGTTCTGTCCGGTCACGGCATCCACGACCAGCAGCGTCTCATGCGGCGCGCCCTCAACTTCGCGTCCCGCCACGCGCTTCATCTTCTCCAGTTCGGCCATCAGATTAGACTTGGTATGAAGGCGTCCGGCGGTGTCAACGATCAGCACGTCAGAGCCACGCGCCTTCGCCGCCTTGAGCGCATCGAAAAGCACCGCGGCCGGATCGGTTCCCTGCTTCTGTTGAATCAGCGGCACGCCGGTCCGTTCGGCCCAGATCGCCAGTTGGTCGGAAGCGGCGGCGCGGAAGGTATCCGCCGCGCAGATCAGCACGTCGTTGCCTTCGGCCTTGATGCGCTGCGCGAGTTTACCGATGGTGGTGGTCTTACCGACGCCGTTGACGCCGACGACCATCAGCACGTAAGGAGAGATGTTTTCGGGCACGCTCGTTTCCGAAGCGACGCCCTGCTGTTCCGAGTCGCGCAGGATCGAGAGGAGCTCGTGCTTGATGGCCGCTTTAAGCGCTTCGATATCGTTGATCTCTTTGCGGGTGATGCCGCGCCGCACGGTTTCGAGGATATCGAGCGTCGTCGGCACGCCGATGTCGGCAGCGATGAGCGCTTCTTCGAGCTCGTCCAGCAACTCGGCATCGATCTGTTTGCGCCCCTGAAAGACGGTGTCGATCTTTTCCGAGAGCGATTCGCGCGTCGCCGAGATGGCCCGCGAAAAGCGCGCGGCGAACGCCTGTTCGAGCGCCGCTTCCTCGGCCTGGAGTTCTTCCATCGAACGATCGAGGCCGAGAATGGAGGTGCTGAAGGGCGAGCGCGACGGCACCGGACGCGGAGGCGGAGGCGTGGACGGCTTGACCGCGGCTTCAGGACGCGCCTCTGCGGCGCCGCGCGCTTCGGCAGGCGCAGAAGAGGTGGCATCCCTCTCTCGTAACGGCTCGGGAGTCGGGGGGCCGCCGGGCGCCGGGGGGGGAAGGGGGGGGGGGGCGGCCGGCGGGGGGGGTTTAGTGGGTGTTGG
>JANOGZ010001245.1:0-2423 GCA_031406255.1 Pyrinomonadaceae bacterium
GATGGATGCCATGAAAAGGCGCCTGGTGAGCCGGATGAAAGTAAGCAGCGACCAGGTGAAAAGAGCTCCTCCTGAAAATGGAGGAGCGGACCGGACTTATCGAGTTTGATTGACGGTCGAACGGCCGAGAGGCGATCTACGCCCCTTAACCGGATTAACTATCCGCGGTATTGGCACGAAAGTAGCTTGTCCTCTTTACGTTTTCCGAATCTGTATCGAATCTTTACAGTCCGGGCGACATTTTAAGGAGAAAACCGACATGAAGACCAGATTGAAGACATGGGTATTAGCAGTCGCGTTCCTGAGCATATTTGCTGTTGGAACTTCAGCCATGGCCCAGGAGAACAGTAATTCACAAACAAAGAGCGGGAGTGCTACTCAAAGCACCCAATCGACGACCACTTCAACGAACAAAAGCTCGGAGCCGGTTCAAACAACTGTGACTAAAACAACCGGAGTAGACCCGGTCTGGCTGGTCGCCGGCGCTATCGGACTCGTTGCCATTCTAGCTATTATCATAATGGCGACGCGCGGGCGTTCGCATGACACCTCAACCGTGGTGCATGATCGTGAGACGGTTATCAAAAAATAACGGCTGTTAGTCCTCTCGGAGAGCCGCCAGAGAAATGAAGTGAGGCAGCATCACCCATTCAGGGTGGTGCTGCCTTTGTTCTCTGGATTGATCACCCTTGAGTGTAAGGTTTTGCCTGCCGGGTTTCAGCATACGTGTTAGTATTCAGTAGTAAATTCCGTGTACCTTTACGCACCTCTTGTGTACTTCAAGCGGTATCCATCAGGTCAAAAGCAGTCTCACATTCTTCTATTCTATGGCTAAGCCAAACGACAAAATTGGGCCATATACCCTCGTCAGCAAGTTGGGGCGTGGAGCGTTCGGTTTTGTCTGGTTGGCTGAGAAGCGTACCGCCATAACAACAACCAAAGTTGCCTTGAAACTACCCAATGAAGAGGATGTTGATTTAGAAGCTATCAAACAGGAAGCTTCTATCTGGGTTCACGCAAGTGGGCATCCTAATGTTCTTCCTATAGTTGATGCCGATATCTATAACGAACAGATTGTAATCGTTAGTGAATATGCGCCTGATGGTTCGCTAACTGAATGGTTAGAGCAACACAACGGTAAAGCTCCGTCTGTAGAAGCAGCCGTTGAAATGACGCTCGGTGTTCTAGCCGGATTAGAACATCTTCATGTTCGCGGTATCATCCATCGAGACCTCAAGCCGGATAATATTTTGCTGCAAGGAATGTCTCCTCGTATAGCCGACTTCGGCATTTCTCGAATTCTGAAAACCACATCGAAGAATACGCGTGCTTCAGGTACTCCTGTTTACATGTCGCCGGAGGCATTTGACGGGAAGCGCAATGAGCAGACTGATATATGGTCAGTAGGAGTTATCTTTTACCAATTACTGGCCGGACGCCTGCCATTTCAACAGCCAGATATAACTTCATTGTTGGCGGCAATAATCTCACGAGAAGCGGAGCCGCTCCCTGACTCGATTCCAGAGCAATTACAGAGAGTAATTGAAAAGGCACTTCAGAGAAGTCCGGCGCAACGCTACAAGTCGGCAAGCGAGATGCGAAAGGATTTGCGTGAAGCTAGTCAGTCTCACCCATCAAACAGCAGCGAGGCGAAGACCGAAGCCCTGCCGCCAACCGCCATCAAGCACTTTTCGTCACAAGGCTTAAGTCAGCATGATTCCCCCACTCCATTGCCTGGTTCACCATTAGTGACTACGCCGCAGGGAGGGATACAAATAAACCCGACTCGTTTTAGCAAACAGCCCGGCCGCCGAATTACTTTAGCAATCGCAATGGGACTGCTCCTTGTAATCAGTGTTGGCTTATTCTCTTTTTTGAGATCAAAGCCGATGGAGAACCCCGAAGGAAGCGTAGCGAGCACAAACACAGGGTCAGCAGCGAACGTTGAAGTGATGCGCTATTGGCTGGAAGTTTTTCTTGAGAAAGGCGATGTTCGGCGCGTGGCGGATGCCCCTGCGATAACACTCTTTTCCGGGCAACGGATACAGTTTCATTTCCGGGCGAGCAAGAGCGGATATCTTTATGTCATCGGGCCGAGTGAAGGTAATGCGCCAACAACACTTCTAACCTCTCAGACGGTATTTGGGAATCCGCGTCCCATTGGAATGAAACCAAATGTGATTATAGCTAGTGAGGATTTTACTTTTCCGCCCGGAAACTTGGACATCACACTTGACAGGTATCCCGGCACAGAGTTTTTCCTGGTGATATATTCACCAACACCGCTCAAGTCCCCATCGGCACTAACAGAAAAGAATCTTCGCAAGTTAACGCCAGCCGAACTCAAAGAATTGGAAAATTTTCGGGATTTGCAAATCAGCAATTCGTTTGAGCAATCGAATATTGAATCCGGGATAATCGAC
>JANOGZ010001191.1:0-4248 GCA_031406255.1 Pyrinomonadaceae bacterium
GGCGGGTTTGCCGCTCAGTAACCCGCCCGCTACCCGCGGGCGGTGCCGACTTGCTCCCGTCACCCGGTCGGTATCCTGGTGTGGTTGCTGACAGACTTTCAAACGCCGCGCGCTCCCGTTCGCCGGCGCTTGGTGAGGGCCTTACGTTTGGGGGTTTTCTTTGGATGTGTCGCCTTCGCCGGCTCTTCAGCAGCCGATGTCGCCGGGGCTGACATCGGCTCGACCGCGCCGCCATCCTGTTTCCACGCGTCCCATCCGCCGAGGAGCGCGCGCGCTTTCTTGAATCCGTTGTCGTGTAATATCTGCGC
Organism: Pyrinomonadaceae bacterium; assembly: GCA_031406255.1. Lineage (GTDB taxonomy): Bacteria > Acidobacteriota > Blastocatellia > Pyrinomonadales > Pyrinomonadaceae > JANOGZ01. The sequence continues at coordinate 309 of JANOGZ010001191.1, forward strand.
CGCACGGGCGCTTGAATTCTCGCTCGGTCAAGCGCAGTAGGTGACGATCTCTCGATCGCGCGGTATCTCCTTCAGGCGCGCTTCGATTTCGGGAAGCGGGATGTGCAGCGCGCCTTTGATTTTGGTGGCGCTATCACCGCGCACATCAATAATCGTGACCGGCTCCCTGCGCGCCAGGAGCGCCTTCAACTCGGCGAGCGTGATGCGCCCGATCTCCGCCGGCTGCGCTCCGTTCTGGGCCGCCGCCGCCACCTCTGGCGGCGCGGCCACCGGCAACCCCCCGGCGACGAATAACGCGGCGACCGCGGCGGCCGTAGCTAAAAACAAGCGTCTGTCGTTCATCGAAACCTCCCTGTCATAAAAAAATTTACGCGGATAGCATAATCTGCTACGTGGTCGGGGAGAACAGTGTGCAGCCTTATTGTAGCACTAATCGCGGTCGGTCGAAGACGTCGGACGCCGTAGTGCGGCGCGGGCCGCGCGCGCGAGTTCGGCCGCCGCTTCGGCGCTCGCCGCGAGCGCGGTGAGGTGGCCCATCTTGCGTCCGCGCCGCGCGTCGAGCTTGCCGTAGAGGTGAAGTTTGACATCAGGGAAGGCGCACGCCGCCGGCCAGTCGGGCTCGCCATCCTCCCACAGCTCGCCGAGCAGATTGGCCATCGCCGCCGGACGAAGCAGCTCGGTCGCGCCGAGGGGAAGCCCGCAGACGGCTCTCAGTTGCTGCTCGAACTGGCTCGTCATGCAGGCGTCAAAAGTGAGGTGGCCGGAGTTGTGTGGACGCGGGGCAAGCTCGTTGACCAGCAGCCGGTCGTCGCGCGTGAGAAAAAATTCGACGCACATCGCGCCGACGACATCGAGCGTCTCCAGAATGCTGCGCGTGATCTCGATCGCCTCGCGCACCGTGGCGGGCGGCACATGAGCCGCGGGGGCGGTGGAGACATCGAGGATGCGGTTGCGGTGCTCGTTTTCGATCACGCCGTAGTGTCTGAACTCGCCTGTCACGCCGCGCGCGGCGACGACGGAAACTTCACGCGCGAAATCGACAAACGCTTCGAGCACCGCCTCCTGGCCGCCGAGCGCCGTGAAGGCCGGCTCCACTTCCGCGGGCGTTGTGATCTTCGATTGACCCTTGCCGTCGTAACCGAAACCGGCCGTCTTGAGGATCGCCGGATAGCCGGTCTCTCTAAGCGCCGCCCGCAGTTCTTCCGTCGAGGCGACGCGCCGGAACGACGCGACGGGAAATCCCGCGCGCGCGAGAAACGTTTTTTCGCGCAGACGGTGCTGCGTCGTGTGCAGCACCGTTCCGCTCGGACGCACCGGCGCAAAACGAGATGCGGCCTCGACGGTCGCGGCCGGAACATTCTCGAACTCGAACGTGACGACCTCGACGCCGCGCGCGAACTCGCGCACCACGTCGAGGTCGGTGTAGGCGGCTTCTATTTCGTAATCGGAGACCTGGCCCGTCGGCGTGTCCGAATCCGGAGAAAAGGTGTGGACGCGGTAGCCCATCCGCCGCGCGGCGATGGCGAACATCCGGCCGAGCTGGCCGCTGCCGAGCACGCCGATGGTGGCGCCGGGTAAGATAGGCGCGCGCCGGTTCACGGGAGCGTCGCCTCGCGGACTTTTCGCTCCTGCTCGGCGCGAAACTGGCGCAGGCGCGCGCGCAGGTCCGGGCGCCCGTTGGCGAGCATCGCGATGGCGAGGAGCGCCGCATTGGTCGCGCCGGCCTGACCGATCGCGAGCGTCCCGACGGGGACGCCCGCCGGCATCTGCGCGATCGACAGCAGCGAATCTATTCCTTTCAACGCGCGGCTCTCAACCGGCACGCCGAGCACCGGAAGGAGCGTGTGGGCGGCGACCATTCCGGGCAGATGCGCCGCGGCGCCCGCCCCGGCGATGATGATCTGCAAACCGCGCGCTTCAGCGCCCGTCGCAAACTCGGCCATCCACAAAGGCGTGCGGTGCGCGGAGACGACGAGGCATTCGTGCGGCACACCGAATTGTGTCAATACCTGCGCGGCATGGCGCATCGTCTCCCAATCCGACGTGCTGCCCATGATCACCGCGACCAGCGGCGAATCGCCCGCTCGCGCGTCGGAAATATCTTTTGCCTCCGCATCGCTCATCGATCTTCGCTACTTCCGCGGGTGTCTGCGCCCTCGTTGCCTGATCTCGCCGCCATTAATGATTACCGCTTACTGTCCCCGGCCGGAATAGCCGGGCTGGCCGTCGAAGGTGCACAGATTCTCGGTTTTGATGAAGTCGAAGCCGGCGTCGGCGACGCGTTGCAGCAGGGCGATGATCTGCGCGTGTGTGATCGGGCGACCCTTCTCCTCCGCCACGTAGCGGCAGCGCCAGTGATCCGTGCAGAAGGTTTCGGGGAGCCCGCCGGGCCAGACTTTGACTCCGCGATTGCTGATTATCAGCAGTTTGAGGCCCTCGCCGCCGCCGAGTCGCCCGAGCGCTTCTCCCAGTTGATCGGCGGGGCCGCCCTGCCAGTCTAGAAACACGTCCACGCCGACCAACTCTTTCCTGGCCGCTGCGCGCGTCACGCCCGCCGTGTGTTGCTGAGTGGCGGCGGAATCGGCACCGCCAGATTTATATGTCACAGCTTTGAGCGTCTCCGGCTTCTGGCCGAGGCGGGCGACGACCGCCGCGGCAAACTCGCGTGTGCCGACCTTCTCGCGGCTGACGCCCTCGGTGTAAATGTCATAGGTATGAACGCCCTCTTCGATCGTGCGCAGCCAGGCGTTATGCACGCGCGCGGCCGTCTCGGCCTGCCCCGTGTGCACGAGCATCATCACCGCCCCGAGCAGCAGGCCCGTCGGATTAGCGAGATTTTGCCCGGCGCGGCGCGGCGCAGAGCCGTGTATCGCCTCGAACATTGCGCCGTGCTCGCCGATATTGGCGGAACCGGCGAGGCCGACCGAGCCGGCGATCTGCGCGGCCACGTCCGAAAGAATATCGCCGTAGAGATTCGGCATCACGATGACGTCGAAGGCTTCGGGCGTATCGGCGAGTTTGGCCGCGCCGATATCGACGATCCAGTGCTCGTTGGCGATATCCGGATACTCAGCGGCGATCTCGTCGAAGACTTTATGGAACAGGCCGTCGGTAAACTTCATGATGTTGTCTTTGGTGAAGCACGTGATTTTCTTGCGGTTGTAGCGCCGGGCGTATTCAAAGGCGTGGCGAACGATCTTTTCGCACCCGGGGCGCGAGATGAGCTTGAGACACTGCATGACCTGATCGGTCTGGCGATGCTCGATGCCGGCGTAGAGGTCTTCTTCGTTTTCGCGGACGATGACCACGTCCATCACCGGATGCTTCGTCGCCACAAACGGGTGATAAGAGACACACGGACGCACGTTGGCATAGAGGCCGAGGCTTTTGCGGATGGTGACGTTGAGGCTCTTGAAGCCGCCGCCCTGCGGCGTCGTGATCGGCGCTTTTAAGAAGACGCGCGTGCGTCACAGGCTCTCCCACGCGCTCGGCTCGATTCCGACCGTGCTCCCGCTCAGATAAGCTTTTTCGCCGATCACGATGGTCTCGATTTCGAGCGCCGCGCCGCCTTCCTTCAGGATATGGAGCGTCGCTTCCATGATTTCCGGCCCGATGCCGTCACCGTGCGCGACCGTAATAGGAATGCTTTTGGTCATGATCTCTAAGAATACCTTTCCGTCGATTTGTAGGTCAGCGTTTAATTACCGAACCGCCCGCAGAAAGCCCGCGAAAGACCGGCGGATAATGTAGCTGTTCGGAAGAATGCGTAAGGTATAACACTGGTCGAGCAGGAATGACAATCGCCGTCCGCGCCGCCCCCAGGCGCTGCTGAAACAGCAACGTAATGTCTATGAATCGAGTTCGCGGCGAAGCTTCCGCTTCGGTCGAGCGTCCGCTCGCACGTGTTCCTCTCGTTCTGAACAAGCGGAACTTCAGCTGG
>JANOGZ010001230.1:0-1384 GCA_031406255.1 Pyrinomonadaceae bacterium
TTCTTTCAGCAACTTTTATCGGGATGTTTGCGTGCTACACCATCGAACTCTATAACCGGAAAGATTTTCTTCAGAGACGCCTGCTGGAGGCTGAGCAGGAGAAATCAGAAAGTTTACTGCTTAACATCCTGCCAAAATCCATCGCGGATCGCTTGAAACACCAGCATATAACCATCGCTGAAGGATTCGCTGAAGCAACCGTTATCTTTGCTGACATTGTCGGCTTTACGAAGATGTCGGCGCGTATTCCTCCTGAAGCTGTCGTCGCTATTCTCAACGAGGTGTTCTCGGCTTTTGATCACCTGGCCGAAAAGCACGGAGTGGAGAAGATCAAAACTATCGGCGATGCTTATATGGGGGTGGGCGGGCTGCCGATACCGAGAGCAGATCATGCCGAATCTGTCGCTGATCTGGCGCTTGATATGCGGGACGAAATACATCTGCTCAATGCTGAGAAAGGTGTGTCACTGAGTGTCCGTATCGGGATCAACACGGGGCCGGTGGTGGCCGGCGTGATCGGCACCAAGAAGTTCATCTACGACCTGTGGGGCGATACGGTCAACACGGCCTCGCGGATGGAATCACACGGCGTCCCGGACAGTATTCAGGTGACCGAGGAAACATATGGAAGGCTACAAGATAAATATGAGTTCGAGGATCGGGGGGTGATTGAAGTAAAGGGGAAAGGAAAGATGAAGACCTACCTTCTTACTGGAAGAAAATCCGATACCAGTGTCGATGAATACCAACTCGCGAGTGCATGATTCAATAATCGTACCTGCCTAACACTATCACCCAGTCGAGCGGGTCGTGCGATTGGGGTGTCCGCGGCCAGGGCCAGACCATATCCGGGTGAAAGACGCTCAGCAGCAGGTCAACGTCCTGCGAGTCCCAGGCTTTCGTCTCCCGGTTGACGATCTCTTCGATCTCTCTTTCGACGCTCATGCGGCCCTCCGCGTAAAGTTCTATGGGAGCCTCATCGATGGCATGATGAGGCTCCCATGCGCCACCTGTTGCTCAGCGCGGCTAGAACGTCACTTTCACCGCCAGCTGAATCTGCCGGGGGTCGCCGACGCCCTGTCGCAAAAAGCCGTCGAAGTTAAACAGTCCCGGCGTGACGAGCGGGTTGATATTGTTGGCGTTGTTGAAGGTATTGAACATCTCGAAGATCGGGATGATGACAAACTGCTCACCGATTCCGAAGGGCCGCTGCAGCCGCCAGTCAAAGGAGAAGAATTTGTTGTCTTTGCGCAGGTGGTTGCGGCCACAGTCGATGCCGTTAACGACGCGTGTCCGTGAATTGCTCGGGCTGCACGGGGGGCCGGAGCCGTCGCCCAGAGGATTGACGGTGATGGGTTGCGCCGAGCGGGCCTGAACGCGCGCG
>JANOGZ010001299.1:0-5909 GCA_031406255.1 Pyrinomonadaceae bacterium
AAATAAATGTAGCTCTGCTGCCCGCCGGATTCGTAGATGACCTCGCCGAGCGCAAGGGAAATCTGCTCCAGGTGAGGCAGGAGACGCTCATATTCCTCTGCGGGAAGCCTGGCGAGCAGCCGGTTTTCCACCGGCGCAAGCGATGTTTGGGACATGGGAAATTACTCCTTTCTCAGTTCGCTTTCTGAAGAGTTCAAGCTGCGAAGAGACATCTGAATTCCGGACTGTCGCGAACTCTTCGCCGACGGAAATCTACAACAACTACGACTGGAAACCGGAAATGCTCGCTGCGAGCATTCGCCGCCAGGCTTCACGAGTCTTCCCCGGCGCCCGGCGTCGCCGCCGTTTCTTGCCCTGTGATGAGGCTGCCATGAGTAGCTACCACCACCCAGATTCCCGGCTCCCGTTCGACATACATATTGCTGAATCGATATGCGCCGCTGATATCGCGTTCCAGGTATCGACCTTTCGTTACATCTCGCCCGAGTGCCACAGCCGAATTCAAATGCACGTTGATCTCTTCAATATGCCGGTCGATACGCTCAAATACCAACTCGCCGGATTCGAGCGCCGCTAACAACTGATGTTTATTGAAAACAAGTCCGAGAGAGCGCGTAAAGACAAAATATTCGGGGAGGATGCGCTTGAGCGTCGCGATGTCACGATTGATGTAGGCTTCGGTCCGCTGATGCTCTATCTGCCGGACCTTGTGGGCGATGATGCTGTCGAGAGAGTCTTGGCCAGCCGGACTTTCTTTCTGCGCAGCGGGGTTATCTGTGGTCGGGCGCCATTCGTAAGGCTGCAGACAGCGCGGGCAGGTTAGTTTGGCGCTTTCGGTAAAGATAACCTCATCGATTATTAAGTTCGTCCCGTTAGTTGAGCCTAGTTCTTTGCCGCAGTTCGGGCAGGTGAACGGCGCTTCGCTTTCGCTTAGCATATCCTGTGTAGTATTCATCTCTGGCTGCCTCTCTTCGACTTCCGATTGCTTACCTTCGTCGCTCTTGTCCGGCTGCGTTTCCTGTCGGTCACCTGCCGGGCTGAGCTTTTTGCAGATCAGGGCTCCCGGCACGGATTATATTGCCGGTTGATCAGCAAAAAAAGAAAATCTATCAATGAAATGATTTTGTAAGGCCAAAATCCGACAACCGCCTGCCGCCGCTCTCAACGTGCCTCTGATATGTCTCGGGCGGGTCGCGGGTCAGCCTGAATAAGCAGTGAGTTGTGTCGTGATGTCCCGCGCCAGGCGCCTCCACTAACCCGCGCCGCACGCCACCGACGCGCTCAGCGTTAGCATTTCAACGTTGATCCTCCAGATGCCTATCCCGGCGTTGATGATTATAGGGACTCTAGCTAAAATTATCGAGCATGAGTATGATAATGCCTATTCGCAGGAGACTATCGGGATGCGATACAAACTAATACATCTAGTGCTCATGCCGCTCATCTGCCTGGTGGCATACGCGTGCGGAGATAATCCAGGGGTAGACAGCACAAAATTGAAGGAGATCGAGCGGCTATGGCAATCCGTACCGGTGCATCCCGGCATGGTTGAAGTTAAGGGTTCTTCATCATCAGGACGCGAAGTAACCAAAGGGTACATGTCCACCGCTCCATTTGCTGATGTGAAAGGTTTCTATCTGGAGAAGCTTCCCCGAGCGGGGTGGAAGTTCGTTCAAGATAAAGAGCTTAAACACTATGGAATGTTTAAGGGAGAACGGTCGCTGGAGTTTCGTCAGGGTGAGTACCACCTCAACGTCAAATTCAATGGGGACAGAAAAGCCGAACTTGGGTCAGATTACTTGATGAGTGTGGGCTTGCCCGAGTGATGGAGGGGTAATGAAACGAACGGGCTATTACTACCTGGCCGCCTCTTTCCTTGCGATAACGGCTACTCTGACGCAGGGCGGGCGCTGCGTATCGGCAGCGCCGGATGAGGAAGTCCGTCGTGCAGCGGACAAGAAACGCTCTCTCGCCAAGGTTTTGTCTGAGCTTGACCTGCGGATGAAGTACCCGAAATTGAAGCTCGGAAAACCGAGGCCCCTTGACGCCGAGGCATACTTCGACCGTGGCTTATCGTATGCTGATACGGGTCAGCATGAGAAGGCGGTGGCGGCTTACAAGCAGGCCATTCGCTTGAAGCCGGATTGGGCCACGGCGCATTATGACCTGGGCCGGTCGTACAGCGAACTCGATCTCTGGGAAGAAGCCGCCGAGTCTTGCAGGCAGGCCATTCGTCTCAAGCCAAGCCTGGCCGAAGCACACTTCCTCCTCGGCCTCGCCTATATCAACACCGGCCGCTCCGGTGAAGCGGTCGCGGCTTACAAGCAGGCGGTTCGCCACAATCCGCGTTATCCGGATGCGTACAACAATCTGGGTAACGCCTATATCTACTTGAAGCGGTACAAGGAAGCGGCCGAGGCATTCAAGAAGGCGCTTTCCCTTGACCCGGAATTAGCCGATGCGCATAACGGTATCGGCGAGGCGTACCGCAACCTGGGCCATTACGAAGAAGCGGTGGGAGCATATAAAGAGGCGATCCAGCTCAAACCGGACTATGCCATCGCGCATCACAACCTGGGCGTGACCTATATCTTCCTGGAGCAGTACACGGAAGCGATCGAGGCTTTGAAGAAGGCGGTCAGTCTCAACCCACAGGATGCTGCCGGGCACTATAATCTGGGCTTAATATATGATGGTCTTAGTGATAAAAGCGCGGCGCTGGAGCACTATCGAATTCTCAAACGCCTCAACCCGGGCCTGGCAAGTAAGCTCTATCAAGTGATTAACAGGTAAGCCCATCCCTTAATCCCGATTTACACAATCATCATCCAGAGCGAAGTGTCGATAACAGAGCGCAGCACGGACGCGCGACGCCGGTTCCTTCATTTGATTGGAGCGGGGGCGAAGCGGATGCGATTTCTTCAAAGGAAAAACCTTCGGTGATATCGCGCCCATGTTAATCGAGCACTTCAAGAGGCAGCGCCGCGAAAGGCTGACAACTCGCGGTACCCAACGCAACATGGCAACAGTTAATCGAGAGTTGGCGCAACTCTCGAAAATCTTCATGCTCGCTATCGATAACGGTTACTGCGAAACCAACCCCTGCCGCAAGGTCAGGCGTTTTCGCGTGGACAATCAGCGCGAGCGCGTGCTGACGGGCGCGGAGGAGAGGCTGCTGTTTGACGTGCTCGTCGGCAGGTATGCATCACTTCGCCCGGTCGCGCTGCTGGCCCTGCACACGGGGATGCGGCGGGGCGAGATGACCGGGCTGCGTTGGTCGGACGTGGACTTATCGGCAAATACCATCCGCGTGCCGCGTGAGATCACAAAGAACTGGCGAGCGCGCATCCTTCCACTTAACGAAGTGACTCTGTCAGCCTTGCAAGAACTAAGAGAGCGCGCCGGCGCTGGCGCGCTTGTGCTGGCCGGACTGGGTTATGGCAAGACAACACTCGGCAAGAAATTTGGTGAGGCCTCGGCTGGTATTGCAGACGTGACCCTTCATATCTTGCGGCACACGTTTGCCGCCAGACTTAAGGACGCGGGCGTAGATCCGTTCACGGTGCGCGACCTATCAGGTCACACCACCATCCAAATGACGAATCGGTACACGCACGCCACGCCTGCGACGATGCAGCGCGGCGTCGAAGCGCTGACAGACGCGGCGAGGCAAAGTACCAAAATCGTACCAGGCCGCGTCAGGGAGATCGCGTGATCTTTTCGTAACTGAAAGAGCACATCAAGGTTAAGCCTGCCACGGTGGCCCGCCGTAATTACACAACTATTACAATCGAACCGGCACGATCCGCCCTGCTGTGTTATCAAAGTATAGGTCAGGTATCTTGACAAAAGTAGGGGGCCTAGAATGCGCGACGAAGCAATCACCAATATTCAACGAAAGACCGGCATCAATTGGTCGACGTACATTACGATGGTCATCTTTCATATCGGCGCGGTGGCGGCGCTCTTTATGTTCAGCTGGCAGGCGCTCATGGTGGGCTTGTTGCTCTGGTGGGTATCTGGAAGCCTTGGAGTCGGCATGGGCTTTCACCGGCTGTTGACACATCGCGGCTTCAAAACACCGAAAGCAGTCGAGTATCTCCTCACCCTATGTGGATTGCTGGCCCTGGAAGCCGGGCCTATCCGTTGGGTTGTGACGCATCGCATTCACCACGCGCACACGGACGCGCCGGGCGATCCGCACACGCCGCGAGAGGGAAGTTGGTGGGCGCATATGGGTTGGATTCTAACGGGCACGGCGCAGCGTTACGACGCGGCAGTGTGCATGCGTTATGCCCCTGATCTAATGAAAGACCCTGTGCATCGCTGGTTCGAGAAATGGTATTACGTGCCGCTTATCGTGCTCGGTGTGGTGCTCTTGGGCCTGGGCGGCTGGCCGATGCTGTTCTGGGGCGTCTTCTTGCGTGTGACGTTCAATTTACATACGACGTGGCTCGTCAACTCGGCGACCCATCTGTGGGGCAAGCGCCGTTTCGAGACGAAGGATGATTCGCGCAACAGTTGGTGGGTGGCACTGCTCACATGGGGCGAAGGCTGGCACAATAATCATCACGCGCACCCGTCTGCCGCAAAACATGGTCTCACCTGGTATGAAGTGGACATGAACTGGTGGGGCATACGCACGCTCCAACTGCTGGGACTGGCGAAGAATATCAAGTTGATCAACGCCGCCGGTCAAGCTGAAGATGTAGTTTCAACGCGAATGCAGTTCAAGAAGGCGGCCTAACGCGATGAAGTTATTTCCTCGTCAGGCGCATGGCAGTTGGATTGAATGGGGCAAAGGTCCAACCCGGTAGTATCCGAGAATACACACTTCTCCCGAGACGCGACTTCACAGAGCTGGTATCAGACCCGGATCAACGATGAGATCATGGATCTTCCCAGGCCTATTAGCGGTTGCGCGTGACAGAACGATCCATTAAATATCAACCGAATAACGGTTACCATCTCCGACACTTATCCGAGTCCGATCAGGACAACCACTGAAACCATCGCCTATTTCGGATCGACCTGGAGCCCTGCCTGAGCCCAGGCAGCGAAACCTCCGTAGAGCGGGTGAACATTCTTCCAGCCGTGAACCATCAGTTGCAGCGCCACACGGGCGCTCGATCCTTCGTGCGGTCAAGTGCAGTAGGTAATTACTGCTCGATCGTGCGGTATCTCTTTAAGATGCCGCTCAACTTCATCGGCCGGCACGCGAATAGCCCCGGGCAGTTTAGTGTCAGCTTCTTCCCACTTGTTGACGGAAGTAAAAATAGATCGGAAGAGGAAACTCGAATGATGAACGTTAGTGATCAGGACGAGAGTTTAATCAAGCCGTATGGCGGCGCTCTCGTCAGCCTGGTGGTGCCGGAGGAAGAGCGGGATGACTTATGCAGGCTCGCGGCGCGCCTGCCGCGCCTTCAGCTCACTTCGCGCAACGTCTGCGACCTGGAGATTCTCGCCGCCGGAGGCTTCTCCCCCGTCGACCGCTTCATGGGAAGCGAAGATTACCGCCGCGTGTTGGAGGAGATGCGCCTCGCCGGCGGGCCGCTGTTCCCCATCCCTCTCACGCTTCCGGTCAACCCGCCAGCCGGTCTCCGTCTCGACGCCGAGATCGCGCTGGCCGACTCCCACAACAACCTCCTCGCCGTCATGCGCGTCGAGGAGATTTACGATTGGGATAAAGAGAAAGAGGCGCGGCACGTTTGCGGCACGGACGACCTCCGGCACCCTCTGGTCGCGGAGATGCACTCGTGGGGCAAGCTCAACATTGCGGGTGAACTGCGCGTCGTCGCGCTCCCGAAGCACCACGACTTCCGCGCACTGCGCCTGACACCGGCGGAGGTGCGCGAGCGGCTGCGGCGGCTCGGCCGCCCGAACGTCGTTGCCTTCCAGACGCGCAACCC
>JANOGZ010001300.1:0-7976 GCA_031406255.1 Pyrinomonadaceae bacterium
CGGGCGGCAACTTGGTGAGGAGAGAGAATCACCGGCTCGTATCTTTACCGCCGCCGGACGCGCCGAGTTGTGGGCCGCCGGGACCGGCGGACGTGGTGAGGCTGCTGGGGCAGGTCTGGCCGGAGCATTGACGGCGACCGACGCCGGAGGGGCGCGGCGCGAAGAAACCATCTTAGAGGAAGCGTCGCCCGATACGGATGATGTGAGCGCGGCCTTTCGTCGCTGGGATCACATGGGAGAGATGTAATGGGCAGGGTCTATGAAGCATTAAAACGCGCCGCCGAAGCGAACGGCGCGACTGGTAAAAAGAGGGCTGAAGAAGAGCAGACGAGCGCTTCCAACGGCAATGGCGGCGCCCGTCACAGCCAGCAGCAGGAGGGCACGGGTGCGACGGCGCCGAAAAACGGCGACCATCGCCACCGCGACGGCGAGTCACCCAAACACCTGTGGCAACGCTCGCTGCTCTTTACGACAGCGCCGCACGATGTTGCGGCGCACACTCCAGCGTCCACTGAGCACACCGAACAGCTTCCGACCGGGATGGCACTCCCTGGCCGTGGAATTTCGCGTGTTGCTGGGGCAACTTTGGACGCTGCCGGTTCGGCGCGCGGCGGGGAGTTCGTTGCACGAGACGTCTCCCCGGCGCGCGTCGAACCACACCTCGTCGCCATCACGCAGCCGCGCTCGCCGCACGCCGAACGCTACCGCTCACTGCGGACGCGCGTGCTGCATGCGGGCGAGCGGCGGCGCATGCAAACCTTCGTCGTCACGAGCGCCAACATCATGGAAGGCAAGACGCTCACCTCGGTCAATCTGGCGTGGTTGCTGGCCCAGACCGACGGCGTGCGCGCACTCCTGATCGACGGTGATCTGCGCCAGCCGTGCGCTGCCGGTTATCTCGGCCTCGATGAGCCGGTCGGATTATCCGAGGTGCTTGCCGGTGAAAAGACGCTCGCCGAAACAATCGTGCGGCTCGAGCCCTCCGGGCTTCACCTGCTGCCCGGCGGCGGCGCGCGCGATGATGTCGCCGAGCTGCTTTCGGGGCCGAAATTCGGCGCGGTGCTCGCCGAAGCGCGCCGCATGTTCGACTATATCATCATTGATGCGCCGCCGCTCGCCATCTTCACCGACGCCGCCGTGCTGATCAATCGCGCCGACGGCGCGCTGCTCGTCGTGCGCTCTAAACGGACGCGCTACGCGGCGCTCGATCGCCTGCTTGAACCCCTGGCGCGCGATCGTATCGTCGGTGTGGTTCTAAACGGCGCCGACGAACAGCTCGATGAGAGCAGTTATTACTACAAGCGTCGCTACTACGCGCAACGCGAAACGACAGTCGAGATTCCGGAAGGGGAGGCTCGTATTCCTTGAGTTCTTCGGCGCGCTTTAACACACGCACCGCGCTGCTGATCATTGCCGAAGCGATGCTGATCTTCGGCGCGATCGTGGTGGCCGCACACCTGCGGCTCGGCGCGAGCGACGCTTTCACCGAACTGGTTGACGAGCACGGCTTTTACAAGGCGGGGCTCGCCACCCTTTTCTGCCTGAGCGCGTTTTATCTCTACGACCTCTACGATTTTGTGGTGATGCACGACCGGCGCGAGCTGGTGCTGCGTCTTTTGCAGGCGCTCGGCCTCGCCTGGATCGCGCTGGCCGTCGTCTTTTACGCCGTCCCGCAGTTGATGCTCGGACGCGGCATCCTGTTGATTTCGCTGCCGCTCGCGCTGCTGTTCATGGTCGCCTGGCGCGTCTCGATCCACTGGTTCTTCGGACATCCGAACGTCGGCGAGCGCATCCTGATCGTTGGCTCGGGAGAAGCGGCGATCGAGATCGCGAGAGAAGTGCTGGAGCGACGCGATGCCGGTTATCGCGTCGTCGGCTTTGTCGATAACCGGCCGGAGCTGGTCGGCAAGAGCCTGGTCAATCCGCGCGTGATCGGCGTGACGTCCGAGATGGCCGAGGTGGTCAGGCGCGAGCATGTCGATCGCATCGTCGTCTCGATGGGTGAGCGGCGCGGTCAATTTCCGGTCGAGCAGCTTCTCGATTTGAGCCTGTCGGGAGACGTCGCGATCGAAGAATGCGCCTCTTTTTATGAACGACTGACGGGGCGCGTCTCGCTCGACATGCTGCGGCCGTCGTGGTTGATTTTCTCCGGGCGCGGGCGGCAGGCGCGTCTGAGCCACGTGGCGCGCACGGGGTTGCATCGCGGGGTCGCGCTCGTCGGCGCCCTCCTCTCGTTGCCGATCGCTCTGGTGACGGCCGTGCTGATCAAACTGGAATCGACGGGACCGGTTCTCTACCGGCAGGAGCGCGTCGGGAAAAACGGCCGCCCCTTCACCGTCTTGAAATTCCGCTCGATGCGCGCCGATGCGGAAAGGGATGGACCCGTCTGGGCGCAGAGCGGCGACAGCCGCGCGACGCGAGTCGGGCGCGTGATACGAAAGATCCGCGTCGATGAAATTCCGCAGTTCTGGAATATTCTTAAAGGTGAGATGAACTTCATCGGCCCGCGCCCCGAGCGCCCGCATTTCGTCGCGCAGCTCGCCGAGGAGATTCCCTTTTATGAACAGCGCCACCTGATCGCGCCGGGCCTCACCGGCTGGGCGCAGATCAAATATCCGTATGGCTCTTCGATCGAGGATGCGCGGCAAAAACTTCAGTACGATCTTTTCTATATCAAGAATCAAAGTCTCGTGCTCGATGCCATTATTCTTTTCGAGACCGTGAAGACGATCCTGTTCGGTCGCGGCGGGCGATAACAGATCAGCCCGGCCGCGCGTAGAGAGAGAGAGTTTTGGTCAGTGAGGTACAAAAGATGAAAAAGAACTCGCCACTTGCCCGTCGGTCGCTCGCGCTCGTTATTCTCCTGCTCGCCGGTTCGACGCCGTTGAGCGCGCTCGCCGCCCGGTCGCGGCAGACGCCACAACAGCAGAGCGCACCGCCGGCTCAAAAAGAGACGACGAAGCGCGGGGCGGACTTCGGTCAGGGGAAAGAAGACACGCGGAAGCCGAAGACCACCTCCGGCGTGCAGCAGCCGCTCGACACGCGCGTCGGCGAAAGGCTCGAAGCCGATGACACGAACACCACTCCGACGGACGTCCCCGTCGAGATGCTGGCCAACCGGCGCGAGCAGCTCACCGAAGCGGAGGCCGCGCCGCTCACTTACTACAATAACTTCATGGCTTCCTATCGTCTCGGCCCGGAGGACGTGATCTCGGTCAGCGTCTTCGGCCAGGAGCGCTACTCGAAAGCGGGAATCACGGTGCCGCCGGATGGAAACATCGCCTACCCGCTCATCCCGGAAGGCATCCTGGTCAACGGGAAGACCACGCGGCAAGTTCAGGAAGAGATCACCAAGCGGCTGGACGAATACATCATCGATCCGAAAGTGTCGGTTTCGCTTGAGAAGGCGGTGTCGGCGAGATACGGTGTGATCGGCGATGTCGCGCAGCCGGGCATCAGATTAATGTCGCGTCGCCTGTCGGCTTTTGAGGCGGTCGCCGAAGCGGGCGGCGTGCTCTCGACGGGCGATAAGAAAAAAGTGTTCGTGCTGCGTCGCCAGGCGGACGGCACGCTGCGACCGATTCGGGTTGACGTCGCCGCCATCGAAAAGGGAAAGGCAGCGGATAATGTGTTTCTCGTGCCGGGCGATCAGGTGGTCGTGCCCGGTAATTCTTTCAAGAAGGTTCAATCAGTACTGAGCCTGCTGCCGATCATTAGCTTCGCGCGCATCTTTACGGGGGGTATTTTCTAGGTACACGGCATGTGTGAGGCCCTCCATCCCGGAATATCCCGGCGCGCCTGTGCTGGCGCGTTGCTCGTGATGTTAAGCGCGGGCACGTGGGCGCACCGCGGCGCTTCAGCCGCGCCCGGCACGTGGAAGCGGCAGCAATCCCATTCGATGGCATGGCTGCGCGCCGTCCACTTCGTTGACGAAAACAGAGGCTGGGCGGTGGGAGGGCGCGGCGCGCTGCTCACGACAACTGATGGCGGCGAGCGCTGGCTCGCGCGGCGCCGCCCGACGGAAGATTCCCTGCGCGATGTCTATTTCCTGAACCGGGAGACCGGGTGGCTCGTTTGCGAGCGCAGCATCTACCTGCTTAAGACGAATGACGAGCCGCGCTCTTATCTATTAAAAACAACCGATGGGGGCGCGACGTGGGGGCGCGTGCCGGTAACGGGCGGCGATGTGGACGCGCGCCTCGTGCGCATCGTTTTCGCTGACCGTAATCGCGGCTGGGCTTTTGGCGAAGGAGGCGCGCTCTATGCGACGAGCGATGGCGGCGCGCACTGGGAAAGGCAGCGCGTGCCGAGTCGGCACCTGCTGCTCGGCGCGGCGTTCCTCGACGCTCAGCAGGGATGGCTGGTCGGCGCGGGCGCAACGATCCTGCAGACATCCGACGGAGGCGCGACGTGGTGGCGTTCCGGTTCCGTCGCGTCTGACGCGCGCTCGCGCTTGAATGCCGTCTCGTTCATAGACGCGCGGCGGGGCTGGGCGGTCGGCGCGGATGGTCTCGTGCTGGCGACGACGGATGGCGGCCGCTCGTGGCGCGCGCAACAAACGAACGTCGGCGCGGACCTTCTGGATGTGAAGTTTTTCGACGCCGCCGAAGGATGGGCATCCGGCGCGGGGGGGACGTTGATCCACACGACAGACGGCGGCGCAACGTGGCGTTCCGAGCCGAGCGATACCGTTCATCCGCTCGAACGTTTGTGTTTCGTCGAGCGGACGCGGGGCTGGGCCGTCGGCTTCGGCGGAACGATCATCACCTATACGCCCACCACAAACGCGCCACCGCCGCCGAAACTGAGAGGCGCAACGTAAGCGGCAGGCGCCGGAGAGAAACTTCAGCGACTCGCAGGCGCGACCGATAGAAGGCAAGAAGGAGCGATGACACGCGAAGACGCACCGGCTCTCAGTAATTAAGCTGGCGTCTCGCGGTTGATCTCGACATGGAGGAACGGAACCAATGCCGGGTTACAGGCCGAACGTCAATTTCTTTTTCCGGAGCGATCATCCGGATCGCTTTCGATCCTTGCAGCATGGCGCAGTAACACTGCTACTGGTGGCCGTCTTCTTCGCCTTTCCTGCTCTGGCCGTTAACGCCCAGGAAAAAGCAGAACCACCGGCGCCATCCTCCGCGCCGCACCGCACCCCGCCGTCAAAACCCGTCGTTAACACCGTGACGAGCGGCGAGTTCGTGCGCCCGCGCCGCGCTACTGAGCAGAAACCTTCGGCAACCGCGGTCGGCGCGCCCCTCACGCCTTCCGCCGCAACGATTACAATGACGACGGCCGTCGCTTCTCCGGCGGGAGAAGCGGAGGGTATCAGCGAGCTGCGCGCGCAGATAAAGGAAGCCAAGAGCGACAGTGATCGCGCCTTTTTACAGCGCTCGCTGGTTAACCTGCTCGCCGATCAGGGGCGCGAAGCGGAGGCGATTACCGAACTTCGCGCGATGACGCGCGAAGAGCGTTTCGACCCGGCAGGGCTCTATAACACCGGTAATGCGCTGGCGCGCCTCGGCGATTCGGGCGCGGCCGTCGAGGCTTACCGCAAGGCGATCAGCCAGCGCCACGGCCACTACTCGCGCGCCCAGAATAATCTGGGTGTCGTGTTGATTCGTCTCGGCCGGTGGGATGAAGCCTTCGAAGCGCTGGCCGGCGCGCTCAGGGTGGAGAGTTACACTTACGCCGAGGCCAGCTACAATCTTGGTCGCCTCTATGCGCTGCGTGGCGAGACCGGACTGGCGATCCGCGAATGGAGCCGCACGCTCTCGCTCCAGCCCGAGCATGCCGATGCGGCCGCGGCGCTGGCGCGCGCCCTTGCGGAAGATGGCAATCCTGAGCGCGGCATCCGCGTCCTCGATGCTTTTACGGCGCGCCTCAGCGGCAGGAGCACGAGTGGTAGCGGCGGCGCCGCGCCGCGCGTTATTACGATCACGCGCGGAGAAATCATTGCCGCCCGGAATGTCGCAACTGCCAAGGATAAGCGTACGGGTACAATAGTTTCGGCGGCTTCGCCGGACGCCCTGAAGGCGGACGGCGACGGCGTCAGGCCACCCGTTGGGCGCGCCGCTTCCCCGGCGGTGCTCAAGCTTCCGCTCGCGGTTGACCAGTCGACCTATGATCTTCTGCAACGCGCGCGAACGGCGCGCGAAGAACGTCGAGAGGAAGAAGCGGCGAAGCTTTACCGACAGGTGATCGAGCGGCGCGGCGGTTATTTTCCGCCCGCCAATCTGGAACTCGGTTACACGCTCGCCTCCCTCCAGCGACCCGTTGAAGCGATTGCGAGCCTGCTTCCGGTGGCGACCGCCGACGGAGCACGCTATCCGATCGCTTTTTATCATCTCGGCCGTCTCTACGAGCAGCTCGGACAGTTAAAGCGCGCCTTTGAAAATTATAGTCGCGCGAGCGTCCTCTACGGCGACGACAATCCGGAGGTTCACCTCGATATCAGCCGCGTGCTTGAGAAGCAGGGAGATATGACGGGTGCGCTGGCGGCGATGCAAACCTACGTGGGCGCCAGCAGGCGTCTCGGCGCGGTGCCCGAGTGGACCACCGAAAGTCTCACCAGACTCGAACAAAAGGCGGCCGCCGCGGCGGCGACGCCGGCTGTGAATAGCGGCGGGCCGAAGCAGTAAAACTGCCGGGCTTCAGTTGTGGCCGGAGCGTCGACGGTATTCTGATGATGTGATGAAGGCTTCGACCATTTGCGCTTCCGCATAATTACCGCCGAAGTCGTTCAGCTTCTTCAGCCAGAAGTTATAACCGGAGAGATCAGTGTCGGGAGAATCATTCGGATTTCTCCTGAGATAACCGAAGTATTGCATCAGCACAAACGCCGCATTGGACTCGCGGCGCGCGAACTCCTGATGCTCGACCACGCGCCGGAGCGCTGTCGCGCGCGTCTCGGTCTGGTCGTTGCGGTTGAGGCCGGCGACGATCGTATCGCGGAGCGCCGGCGACGGATTCACCCCGGCGTTCGCAAACAGCGCGTCCACATATTGCTCATGCGTCAGGCCGTCGTAACGCGCCCGGAAGTCGGCGCGCCCGACCCACTCTGCGGCAAACGCGCGCGTGTTCGCTTCCAACTGTCCTTCCCAGTCGCCGGCCCCGACGACGACGCCGCGCCCGATCTCCTGCGTGTCGGGCAGGAATTCCCGCAGGCGCGGCATCCCTCCGAATGATGCTCGATAGAAGCGGTAGACCAGATAGCCGGTCTGCTGAAATTCGATCGATAAGAAGAACGCTGCCGAAACATTGATCCGCTTGTTCTTGACGCACGCCGCATCGCTGCCGCAACTCGCGATCTGATCCGCCCAGAAGTTGATGCCCGCCGCATCCGGCTCACGATTGAGGAAGTCCATATAGTGCTGACGCACAAAGAACGCCGCGTCATCCGCCGGGTTCGCGGGAGGCGTCGTGGCGGTATCATTATCGGCGATGGTTAGCACGGCGGCGCTCGCCGCGCCGAGTTCGGCTCCGGAAGCGTTGCTCAAAACGAGATTGATGGTTTCAGCGCCTTCTGTGAAAGCATCATCCGTGATGAGAACGATAAATGACTTCGCACTCTCACCGGCGGCGAAGCGGAGCGTACCCAGGGCAGCCGTATAGTCGGATGCATCGAGAGCGGTGTTGTTGGCGGTCGCATAATTAACCGCGGCGCCGCCCGACGTATCGCCAGAGCGCGTCACCGTGATCTGGATGCGTCCGCCATTCTCGGCCTCGCTGTAACTCGTTGCGCTGAACTGCGCGGTCTCGGGCACGGGCGTCCGTTCAGGCGTCGGCGGGGGCGGCGGAGGAGGAGGTTCCGGCGCGGGTGGAGGTGTCGGAACTGGAGTTGGCTCGGGTGTCGGAACTGGCGTCGGTACGGGCGTCGGCGTCGGTGTGGGCGGCGGGGCCGGCTTCGGCGGCACGGTGCCGGTGAAATCGGCGATCCGGCTGCCGGCGAGATTGCTGAACGTCTGGCTCGGCGGAGC
>JANOGZ010001356.1:0-2557 GCA_031406255.1 Pyrinomonadaceae bacterium
GTCGGAGTAAAGCTCGCGCCGGAGAAGGCCGGTGCGGTCTTCCCTATCGAGTGGAAAAAGTAAGCCCCGCGATACTCCTTCTAGTCTATGAACCGGTGCGCGGCGCGGTAGCGGTGAAGCAGCTCTTCGAGGAAGCCTTCATAGGTGAAGTCATCCGGGTCGAAGGTGGGACGGATTTTATTAAGAATCGGCATCGCCACGCGCCAGGCCATCCACTGGCGGGGAGTGTCGGCCAGATCCCAGCGGCGACGCAGGAAAGCCTCGACCACTTCGATCTCCGCTCCGCTCAAAGCATTCGTCTCGCCGGTAAAGGCGACGGGCTTGAAAGAGCGGCGCAACGCGGCGTCGCTGGTCGGCGCGGCGAAAACCTGGTCGAAGGTGGGCGCCTGCGCTTCACGCTCGCGGACGACGACCGTGCCCGCGACCATATCTCCGATCCGCTGATCGCGCCCGCTGATAAAGACGGAGATCAGACCGATGGAATAAAAGGGGGCGGGCATCATGTCGAAGATGCGCAGCAGATTGCGCGCCGCCGCTTCCCAGAAGGTGACGGGTCTTCCGTCCTCGCGGATCACGCGGAGCTTCAGCCAGCGCTTTCCGGGCGTCTGCCCGTTCCACAAACCCTCGAAGAGGGCGAAATAGCCCGACCAGATAAAGAAGACCGATACGATCAACAGGGCGAGCGCCCATTTCGGCGCTTCCGCCAGTCGGCCGCCGGTCAGACTCGTGATATTTCCCGTCCAGACGAGCACGAAACCGACGAGCAGCATCGCCGCGATCTGCAACGCGTGATCGAGGGCACAGGCGAGGAAGCGATTACCGATCGAAGCCAGCGCGAAATGCAGCGCCACACGCTCCGGCGTTTCGATCACCAGCGTCTCTTCGTTGATCGCGGCGAGTTTTACGGCTGACATCAGTTTTGCCCGGCGCGAGCGTCGTCTCTTCCGCCGACTAAACGCCCAGCAGACGCAGGAATCTTCGCTTCCCCACCTGGAGCAGAAGCGTCTGGCCAGCGCTCACCTCAACCTCAACGTCGGCGCGCGCCGCGCGCTCCCTGTCGAGACGAACGCCGCCCTGCTCGATCAACCGGCGCGCCTCTGCCATCGAGGCGGCGAGCTCGAACTCGACCAGCAACCGGGGCAGCTTCCATGTGCCGGCGGCGATTCGTCGCTCCTCTATCTCTTCGGGCGCTTCCCTGCGCTGGAAAACGCGTCGGAATTCTTCTTCGGCCGCGCGCGCCGCGGCCGGAGAGTGAAAATCAGCGATGATCTGCTTCGCCAGCTCTACCTTCAGATCGCGCGGGTTGCGCGCGCCGCTCTCACACTCGGTGTGGTGCCGCGCCGTCTCTTCCGTCGAGATATCCGTGCAGAGCTCGTAGTAGCGCCACATCATCTCATCGGAGATCGACATCACTTTGCCGAACATCTCCGGCGGCGGCTCGTTGATGCCGATGTAATTGCCGAGACTCTTGGACATCTTCTGCACGCCGTCGGTGCCCTCCAGCAGCGGCATGATGACGACCGCCTGCGCTTCCTGAGCGTACTCGCGCTGCAGGTTTCTTCCCAGCAGCAGATTGAATTTCTGATCCGTTCCGCCGAGCTCCACATCGGCTTCGAGCGCGACGGAGTCGTAAGCCTGCACGAGCGGGTAGAGCAGCTCGTGGAGGGCGATCGGGCGCTCTTCACTGATGCGCTTCTGGAAATCGTCGCGCTCCAGAATCTGCTTGACGGTGACGTGCGCGCAGAGGCGGACGAAGCCGGAGGCGTCAAACTCGTCCATCCACCGCGAGTTGAAATCGATGATCGTCTTATCGGGATCGAGGAGCTTGAAAATCTGCTGCCGGTAGGTCTCGGCGTTGGCGTCGATCTCCTCGCGCGTGAGCTGCGGGCGCGTGGCTGACTTCCCCGAAGGATCGCCGATGAGTCCGGTGAAGTCGCCGATCAGAAAGACGACGGTGTGACCGAGCTCCTGAAAGGCGCGCAGCTTACGAATCACGACCGCATGGCCGAGGTGAATGTCGGGCGCGGTCGGGTCGGCGCCGAGCTTGACCTTGAGCGGCACGCCGCGCGCCGCCGAACGCTCCAGCTTCACGCGCAGCTCCTCCTCGCGAATGATCTCGACAGTGCCTTTCCGCAGATAGGCGAGTTGTTCATCGATCGTCATAAATCAAGTCCAGAGTCTGGAGTCCGGAGTCTCAAGTCTGGAGTCTAAGACAAAGGGTTTTGACTTTCGACTCCCGACTCTAAACTCCTGACTATCTACCGATGACGCGCCGCCCCACGACCTCGAAGTCTCCGCTGACGACGCGCGCCACGGCCTCCGGATACGCGAGATGTTCTTCGACGAGGATGCGCGCGGCGAGCGATTCCGTCGTGTCGCTGTCGTTGACGGGCACTACTCGCTGCACGATCACGGGGCCTCCGTCGAGCGTCTCATCCACAAAATGAACGGTGCAGCCGCTCCACTTCGCGCCGTATTCGAGCGCCTGTCGCTGCGCCTCAAGGCCGGGAAAGGCGGGCAGCAGGCTCGGATGAATGTTGAGCGCGCGTCCGCGATA
>JANOGZ010001377.1:0-3007 GCA_031406255.1 Pyrinomonadaceae bacterium
CCGACGGCATGTAGATTGGCTCAATCGCCGTGATGATTTTCACCGCGCTGCTCGTCCCCCACGCGCCTTCGGCGACGGCGTTCACCGCCCGGTCGCTGAACTCAGAGCCGTCAACGGCTAATAGAATCTTCATCGCGCCTCCTCTTTCCGCTCGAAAGTGGTTGCTATCTCTTCAGATACCTCAACGCTTGTTTCCCTCGTATAAACAGTAAGAGCAACGTGCGTGCCTTCGCTTTAGACGTTTTTCCGCCCATTTTCCGACCTTCGCGCGACGGGCGACCGTGTAGGATTTCGCGCCCTCCGCGTGATTTTTCGCGGCGGGGTTAGAGTTGGACGCCGACGACGAGCAAAGATATGCAGGCTCGCTGCTGGCTCTCTAATTGCTGCCGTCACCTTGCTACTGCCAAGCGAGATTGATGATGCAGCAAACTCTCGACGCAAACCATGAAGTTGCCGCGCTTGGGTCAGCCCGCGCCGCGCGCGGACTCAGCACCGCGGAGGCGTGACGACGGCTCGCGCAATCCGGTTTCAACGATTCGGTTGCGCCGCGATGCTGAAACAGATTCTCTCGCTCTTCCTCGATCCGCTGGTGGCGATTCTCATCATCGCAAGTCTTGTTTCCGCCGCCGTCGGCGACTCCATTAACGCCGCCATCATCATCGCCATCGTGTTGATGAGCGCCGGACAGTGCGCTTTAAGCATGGGTCATCCCAACGGATGAGGAGCGGCAGATAGCATGAGACGCCTACGAGGTGCTGCAACAGCATCGATAAAAATTCTCTGCCGATAAAAGACGCGCCTGCGCTCGCTCTGCCCGTCAAACTTAGGCGGTGATAAGAGCGCGCTCCTGATGCGCCATTAATCCTCGTCGCTTCCGGCGTGAGTCATGTAAGTGACGGCGGGCAACGCGCTCGCTTGAAACTCGCTCGCGCTGCCCGTCCACGCAATTTTTCCCTCTTCAAGCAACATTACGCGCATCTTCAACTCATCTTGCGCGCTCGTTTCCCGTATCTCTATCTCACCAGTCGCCGTTTCAACCGCACGGTGCGAAGCCAGGTAGTAAATCTCATGCATCGCCTTCGTGACGTAGAGCGCGGAGATGCCTCGCGTGTCGCGCGCACGGATGATGAGGTCGAGCATCTGCCCGGCGTTGAGCGGGTCAAGCCCGGAGGTCGGCTCGTCGAACAGCATGATCGGAGGGTAGCCGACGATGGCGCGGGCGAACTCCAAACGCTGTTTCATGCCGCCGGACATCTCTTCGGGCATTTTGTCGGCGTCCGTATGCAGTCCGACGAATTGTAAGACTTCCTTCACCGCCCGGTCGGTTTCCTCCTCCGAAACACCATGTTCGACGAGACGAAACGCTACGTTGTCATAGACCGAGAGTCCCGTAAATAACGCTTCGTCTTGGAAGACGATGCCCATCGTGTTGCCGCGAATGTTAAGCAGTTCACGTTCATCCAGATTCTCAATCTCGCGCCCGTCAATAAAGACCTGTCCGGCGTCGGGTCGGTACAGCTCGATGGCGACCCGCAGCAACACGGACTTTCCTGAACCTGACGCGCCCGTGACGATCCACATCTCGCCGTGCGGCAACGCGAAACTAACGTCATTGAGCGCCACCACGTCGCCGAAGCTCAATGAGACGTGACGAAACTCGATGGCGAGCGGACGGGCGCCCGTTAGCGCGGTTGTGTCGTTGCCTGACATATCAATTATTAAGAATGGCGTGCTTGAAAATAGGTCTCCTGGACGCGCTTCGCCCAGCTCCAGAAATGCCCCTGCCTGACGCTTCCTGGCTCATCGCTCCACATATCTTTATGCAAGTAGATTGAATCACGACCTCCCTCGTCGATCACCAGCCTCATCTCATGCTCATATTCTGCGTCGGGTGCGCGTCCTTCAATCTCGGCAGCGAGATTTGCCGCCGCCACTTCCGCCTCGCGCACGGCCATGTGCCCCATCTTCGGCCCTTCAAAATTGACGCAGTCGCCGACCGCGTACACCCTTTCGACGCCCTCGACGCGCATCCTGCGATCAACGCGGATGTAGCCTTCGTGATCGGTGATCCCTTTTCCGATAACCGCGCCATGACCCTGAAAGGGCGGAATCAGCATCAAGAGGTCATAAGTCAGATATTGGTTACTGCTCGTATGCACCGCTCCGGCAACGATGCGAGTCACGGGGAAGTTTGATTTAAACTCGATTGCATGTTCGTTAAGAGCGGCGCGCAGAACATCGCCCATTTGCGAACCGCCCAGACAGTCGCTCGGCGGCTCCGGGCTAAGGAGCGTGATCTTCACGTCTTGCCGCACGCCGCGCGTTTTGAGCGCACGGTCGAGCGCGAACGCCGTTTCGTAAACTGGCACGGCGAGACGCGCTTCAGGGCAATAACCGATGATGGCGTGCCCTTTCTTAAAATTGCGAATCGCTTCGCCAAGTTTTAACGCCGCTTCAATCGTTAATAGATGATGCGCGTGTTCAAAGAAGCCTGTCGTGCGCTCGGTCGCAAGGCGGCGTCCGAGCGCGAAGATGAGGTAATCATAACTGAGGTCACCGTCAACCTCACCGTGCGCGGTCGTCACTGTACGCGCGTAAGGATCAACGCGCGCGACCTCTGCTTGGAGGAAACGGACGCGGCGGTTGAGCATCGCTTCGCGCACGTCATATGAGATGTCGTCGGGTTCGCACTTGCCGAAGGCGAGACGCACGAGCGCGGGGTAGAAGATGAACTGCCGCGAGCGTGAGACGAGCGTGATTTGATGTTCCGGCTCGAGCCGTTTAGCAAGGCTCTCCGCAGCGACAACGCCGCCGAAGCCGCCGCCTAAGATAAGTACGTTTGCCATTACTGCGTTACCCAACTTGCCGCTCCCTGGGGAAGAAAGTGCGCTCGTACTTGCGCTGCAACCTGCGGATCAGTCATCTTGTCGGCGGGTTCGATGCCTACTATGCGTCCGCCGAGGTTCTCTTTCTCCAAGCGTTTCTTTAGCTCGCCCTTTGCTTCACC
>JANOGZ010001379.1:0-1093 GCA_031406255.1 Pyrinomonadaceae bacterium
CTGCCGCGCTGAGCGCCGCGGCGACCTTCGGATCCATCTTCGGGCGCGGCGCCGGCATCCCCTCCCCCGGCGCGTTGGCCAGGGGCGCATTCACTGTCTTACCGAAGCGTTGATTGAGCGCGCGGTAGATATTTCCGGCGATGCTGGCGGCGAGGCGGCCGCGCGCGCCCGAACCCCGCACGATCACCACGACAGATAAGCGCGGATCAGTGACGGGCGCATACGAAGCGAACAATCCGACCCAGCTTCCATCCTCGACACACGAGCCGGTCTTTCCGGCCACCGTCTGCGCAGGATCGTAAGCGAGCTTTCCCGAGCCGTAATTGACCGCGCCGATCATACCGGGAACGAGGCGGCGCAGCATCTCTGGCCGAACACTCAAACGGCGCCGCATCTCCGTCTTGAAGTTGACGTTTTCTTCCGGCGTGCGCGGCAGGTGCGGCACCAGCAGCGAACCGCCGTTAGCGATCGCCGACACAAGCGAGATCAACTGCACCGGCGTCACCGCAAAATCGTCGCCGTGCGAAGACATGTGGTTGACGGCATACCCGGTCTTGTAAACGGGCACACGCCCCGCGTATTCGTTGGCATGATTGATGCCGGTTCGCGCGCCCAATCCCAGTTCGCGCGCATAGACCATCATGCGCTCAAATCCGACGCGCCCGCCGATTGCTTGAAAGTAACTATTCGGCACCGAGTAGGCCAACGCATCCGTTAGATCAATATCGTAATTCGCGCCGGAGAACTGAACCGTCTGGACGGGACTGATCACCTGTTCGGAGAGGCCCGCCAAACCGGTCACGAGTTTCATGGTGGAGCAGGGCTTAAAGCCGCGCCGCACGGCCCATTCCTGATTGACGATCGTGTAGATGCGTCCCGTCTTCGGGTCCATCACGACCACCGTGCCCGCCCGCCCGCCGAGCGCGGCGAAGGCCGCGCGACGCACTTCGAGGTCCTCGCCCGTCATGTCATCGCGCAGGATGCTGGCGACCGTTTCGTCGCGGAAAGCCTGATCCATCGCGCGGCGTCGTGCCAGCGCGGCCTGCCGCGCCTGCTCAGCGCGGCGCAGGGCTTCGAGACGTTCGCGCCGCCG
>JANOGZ010000055.1:0-7978 GCA_031406255.1 Pyrinomonadaceae bacterium
ATAACCCATGAAACTTCGTAGCGGCCGAGCGTGGCAGTACTGCCACGCTGATGATCCGATATTCCCTGGTCGATGGCCGGCCGAAGAGCATCTTGGACGTACTCACATGAGTGTCGAAAAGGATTCAAAGCTTGTGGAGGAGCGCGGGCGGAAGGATCGGGCGGCAACGCCAGCCCGCGAGGATACAGCCAAAGAGAAGGCTCTCGCGCGATGGGAGAATGAAGGCGGGGCTATTCCCAGTCCGGAGCAGTCGAATAAGAAGAAAGGCAGCCAGAAGTGAGGGGAAAGAAGCTCGTCAGTCGAGACGTCAGACATTATCTCGTGAAACGTCCAAACCAGATCTTGAGCGGCAAGTTGAGTTGGAAGCAGGTCGAAGCAGAGCTGAAGGAGAAGGGCACCGAAGCAGATGAAGCCATGCTGTTCCGGGGGATTGTGACCAGTGATGGCACGGAATATCGTGATATGTATGCCGATAGCAGGACAGCAGTGACCGAACACGCCGATGAGGAATCAATTACAGAGAGTAAGAAGTGACGGAAGACATACGATAATTGATCAGGAAAGAAACCGCGCAGGAAGTTGTCCGGTGCGTTGGTAAAGCTGAGATGGGTCAGTGAATAAGAAAGGCCGCCAGAAATGAGCAAGCAACCGATTGAGTGGTGTGGCGTGACGATTATGATCGACGATGCGATCACGGGACTTTTCGAGATGCCCCCACCTGATGATGACCCTCATCAGAAACCGGAGTTTCGTGTCACCCCGTCAACAGCAGATTTGGTCAAGCAGGATTTCGAGCGATATAAGCCCAGCCTGGAGCGCATGGTGAACGACTGGCGGGAAGAGAAAGTGCGCTTCATGCAAGATAATAAACCAAATAATCAAGACCTGGCATAAATGTCTGAGGGTGTGAAGATGACTGAGAGGGCTCCGGGTACCTTCAAGAACACGGGTCTGGCATTAATGGCAATCGGCGTTGTGTGCCTGCTTCTCGTCACCGTCTTATCGCTACGTGGCGCGACCACTGCTGTCGCGCAAGCGAGCGGCGTGCTGTTAATTGCCGGCATCGCCGCACTCGCCGCGGGAGGGGTGTTTTATGTGCTGGCCAGATCAAAGCCGTAGTAGATAAAGACGGCGGGAAATGAGTGCCGAGAGGATTGAAAACCGCTCAGCATCAGGATAGATCTATTGCTTGTGAGCGCGCATAAATTTTTATATATGATCGTCGGGCTTGTCGCGGGCTTCCTGATCGGCTTCGCCTTCGCCAATGGTATCAACCGCGAAGAGCAAGATGAACTACGCGCGGAACTGACGCGCTTACGCGCCGCAACGCCGCAGATGGGCGGCGGCGAGGCGACCGCTACTACTGCTGCCGGCAACCCCGACGCGCGCGCTGCTGATAATTCCGCTGAACCAACCCTTACCGAAGATGATCTTCGCAGGGCGATCGCGCGAGGCGACGCCGCGCCCAACGATCTCGCTCTCCAACGCAATCTCGGCCGCGGGCTGTACCTCTATGCGATGAACTCGGGCAATACTGCGCTGATACCGGATGCCGCGCGCATGCTGAAGCGGGCGCATGACGGCGACCCGAAAGACTATGAGACGATGGTTCTGCTGGGCAATGCGCTGTTCGATGTCGGGCAGAAAGGTGAGCCGGCAAGTTTCAGCGAGGCGCGCGCATACTATCTGAAAGCGCTTGACATGAAGCCGGACGACGTTAATGTTCGCACCGACCTCGGGTTGACCTACTATTTCGGCAAGCCATCTGACCCGCAGCGCGCCATACGCGAGTATCGCAAATCCCTCGCCATCGAGCCGCGCCATGAAATGACCATCCAGAACCTCGTCGCCGCACTGATCGCGACGCGAAATCTGGCCGAGGCGCAACAGAGAATTGATGAACTGAAAAGCTTAAATCCAGCCAACCCGGCGCTGCCCGACCTCGCGGCACAACTGGAACAAGGTAAAACGGCCGCCAAATAACGAGCTTGAAACTTCTTCTCATTCTGGGATTGCTGGCGCTGCTAGGGGGTGTCGTCTACTGGCGCATGAGACCGTACCTGCTGGTGGCGCGGCGCGTGTTCGGCGCCCTGCGCAATGTTCGTCGGATGAGCGTCGGCATCGACACACCCGGCGCAGCGCGGCCGCGCGCGACGGAACAAAAAAGGGCGGGTGAAAAACTCGCCCGGTGCGCCGCCTGCGGCGTCTGGTTTCCGGCCTCGCGGGGCGCCGCCGCGACGGCTCCTCCCGCTGGTTCTTCCGTCTACTACTGCTCAGCCGCCTGCCTTGAGCGGGCCGGCACACAACCGCCCGCCACGCGCCGCAAGAGTGCTCTCTAAAGAGCCCGCCGTCGATCACACCATTTGCTCAGGCGGCGGAAGCGATACGTTTGGCTTCCTCTGCCGTCATATTTCCGGCGTCATGAATCGCCCGCTTGGTATCGGTAAAGTAGAGGACGATCATGCCGGCGAGGAAGAAAAAGATCAGCGACAGAATCGCCTGGCGGTACGAGTTTGTGGAAGCGACCACGATACTAAAGACGAGCGGGCCCATCCAGGACGTGCCGCGCTCGGAGATCTCATAAATGCCGAAGAAGGAAGCCTCGCGGCCCGCGGGAATCATGCGCGAGAACAGCGAGCGCGAGAGCGCCTGCGAGCCGCCGAGCACGATCGCGATCATCGCCGCCATGATCCATGCCTGTGTCTGTGTCTGGAAGAAACCGTAGGCGTAGATCACGATTCCGGCCCACAAAACCAGCGACAGCAGAATCGCATTCTTTGTTCCGGCAAAGGCCGCGATGCGTTCGAAGAGGAGCGCCCCGCCGAAGGCGACAAACTGCACCATCAAAAAAATGCCGAGCAGGAACGACTGCGGAGTCTCCTGCCCGCGCGCCGCGAATAACTCCTGCGCCAGAAATATCGATGACGTTCCGATGACCGTCTGGATCCCGTCGTTGTAAAAAAGATAGCCGATCAGATACTTGAGCGTGTGACGGAGCCTGGCCAGTTCGCGAAATGTGGAGAAGATCTCGGAAAAGCCGGCGGTCAGAAAAGTCTTGCCGGGCGGCAATTTTCGCGCCGCCGGGCGGGTTCGCAAACGGGCGAAGGCGATCAGCGCGAAGCCTCCCCACCAGACTCCCGCCGAAAGAAGCGAGATGCGCACGGCGAGGCCCTGCGAGATTCCCAGCCGCGGCGCGCCGAGAACAAGCGCGAGATTGAGCGCGAGCAGCAGTCCGCCGCCGAGATAGCCGAGCGCGAAACCGCGGCTCGATACCTTATCGCGCTGATCCTCCGTGGTGATCTCGGGCAGAAACGCATTGTAGAAGACGATCGCCGCGCCAAAGCAGAGATTGGCGATGATGAAGAGCAGTCCGCCGAGAATATAGAGGTCGCCGGCGACGAAAAACAGCAGACAGGTGGTGATGACGGCGGTGTAACAGAAGATTATCATCAGTCGCTTTTTCAAATTCGAGTAATCAGCGACCGCGCCGAGCACCGGCAATAAAAAAACTTGCAACAGCACGGCCACCGAAACGCAGAAGGGAAAGAAAGATTTCGCCGTCACCGAGCCGAGCGGCCCGAAACTCAGCACGGTGCCATTTTCGCCGACCACGTTCTGCGCCAGCGCGGTCAGATACGGGCCGAGCAGCGCGCCGACGACCGTCGTGTAAAAGGCCGAGTTGGCCCAGTCGTACATCATCCAGCCGAAAATCTCCCGCCGGTCGTTGATCGGAACTGCTCTCTGCACGCCGGTGGTGGTGAGTGGGGAAGGAGCGTCGAGCGGCTCTGTATGTTGACTCACGGAATGGTTCCTTTCGGGGCAAGAATCTCGACAATCGTGGGCGTGATATCGGCGAGGGTCCGTACGCGTCGCTGGAAATGCCCGGCTGACTGCCCCCAGGCGAGCGTCGGGATGAGGTTGCGCGTGTGGTTGCGAAAACTTAAGTCTTCAATATTACCATGATCGCTTGTCAGCGCGACGGTGGTGTGCGAGAGATCAGTATGGTCGAGCACGGCGCGCACGAAGCGCGCGAGGTTGGACAAAACGGTCAGCGCCGCTGGCATGTCTTGCAGATGACCGACACGGTCGGTCAAAAAATATTCGTAGAGCGTAAAACGGTGCTCGGCCGCCAGAGATGCGAGCACGACGGCCGCCTCTTCCGGCGTCCGGCGGCGCGCCACTTCCAGTTCGCCTTTCTCAATCAAGATATCGTTGGTGAAATCATGATAGACGGCGCGGCCGGCGAGCAGGTCGCCCAGTTCTTGAAAGCGCAAACCGGAAGCCTCAACCGCGACGGTCGTCGCCGATACCCAGCGCTGTGGGGTCGCAAAGAAGCGCGGCGTGTAAGTGTTGGCGAAAAGGTTGGGGCCTACTCCGAGGCGTTTCAATTGAAGAAAGATCGAATGCTCGCGAATGATCTCGCGCAGCGCCTCATTCGGAAATCCCTGTTTGTGGTAACCGAGCGCGGCGGGGGCGTTGATGCCGGTGAGAATGGTCGTCTGGCCCGAAGCGCTCTGCGGGCGGCCCTCCACACTGAGACACGCATCCGTGCGAGCGAGCCGTCCGCCGTACGGAAGTTCCGGTTCTTCCCCCTGAAAGATCGCGAGCGGGATGGCTTCATGTCCGAGCCGGTCGAGCGGGTTATGCGGACCGCGCGTGCCGATGCCGAGACCGTCGACGAAGATGAGAAGCACGGACATGGCATGAATAAGTAGCATTCAACACGAGCGCGACGCAAGGCTTCGTCTGAAAGTTAACCGCCGCTTCATATCTTCGTCCTCTTCGAGCGGAATTTACATCTGCGGGGCGGCGCCTGATATAGTAGAGGCCACCTAAAGTTAAAACATAGGCGTTGAGCAGTCAGCGCTCGGCTTTCAGCTAACATAAAGCAGCGCACGCCTGCGTCCGGCGCTTCCCGGCACGCGCGCTATGACAGATCGACACCACAGATGACCGGCTGACCGCTGTTGGCTGAACGCTTACGTTAAAACATCTGCAACCTGCGCTGACGTATTCAGTAGCATTCGAGCGGTTCACAAGAAAATGTCAGAATTGTCCGAGAGACTGTAGCTGGACGGAGGATCAATGGCTTTCCTTAAAAAACTGTCGGCCGGTGGGTTCACCTTATTGCTTTCGCTGCTGACGCTGGGCGCGGTGACGCCGAAAGCTCACGCGCAGGAAGACTCGAAGGTGGACGCGGAAGCCAGGGCGCTCCCCTACTTCACAGAGCCGTCCGTCTCGCCGGATCGCACGGAGATCGCTTTCGTGTCCGGCGGCGACATTTGGACGGTGCCTGCGGGAGGCGGCGAAGCCCGTCTGCTCGTCTCACACCCGGCGACCGAGTCGCGACCGATTTACTCGCCCGATGGCCGCCGCCTCGCATTCATCTCGACGCGGACAGGCAACGGTGATCTATACATTCTCTCGTTTGATAGCGGCGATCTGCGGCGTTTGACCTTTGACGATGCCTTCGAGCAGCTCGATGCGTGGTCGCGGGACAATCGCTGGCTCTACTTTTCGTCCACGAGCCGTGAGATCGCCGGAATGAATGACATCTTTCGTATCAGCGCCGAGGGGGGGACGCCGATTGAGGTCAGCGCCGACCGCTACACCAACGAGTATTTCGCCGCCCCGGCGCCCGATGGCGCGGCCGTCGCCTTCACCGCGCGTGGCATCTCCTCGTCGCAGTGGTGGCGCCGGGGTCGGAGCCATCTTGATGAATGTGAACTGTGGCTGATGCGTGACGGAGCTACCTTGGGGGTGGCGGGCGCATCGCCGGTCTACGAGCGCATTACCGAAGCGGGCGCGAAGGAGATGTGGCCGATGTGGAGCGCCGATGGGCGCAGCATCTTCTACATGTCCGATCGCAACGGCGCGCAAAATATCTGGGCGCGTCCGCTTGACCGGCAGCCACGGCAGGTGACCAAATTCACAGATGGCCGGACGCTCTGGCCGAGCATCTCTTACGATGGCCGGCTGATCGTCTTTGAACGCAACTTTCGCATCTGGAAGCTCGACACCGGAAACGGACAGGCGACTGAGATCAACATTACGCGGCGCGGCGCAGCGGCCGGGCCGGCGGTCGAGCGCCTCCGGCTAACAGATCAGATTCAGGAACTCGCGCTTGCGCCCGATGGCAAAAAGGTAGCATTCGTCGTCCGCGGAGAGGTCTTCGCCGCTTCGGCGGCGGATGGGGGAGATGCCGCGCGCGTCACCGTCAGCCCCGCCAACGAATCGCAAATCGCCTGGTCGCCCGATAGCCGGCGGCTGGTCTATATCTCCGACCGTGACGGCATTGCGCACCTTTACCTCTATGACTTCGCGACCAACGCGGAGACGCAGTTGACAAAGGGTTCACTCGCCGACGCGACTCCACGCTTCTCGCCGGACGGTAAAATGATCGCCTTCGAGCGCGAAGGGCGCGAGATTCGCGTGATCACGCTCGACTCGAAGCAGGAGCGGGTCGTCGCCAGCGGAAGCCTCGAAAGACCGCCGCTTAATTCCGACCGTCCCTACGTGTGGTCGCCCGACGGGCAGTGGCTCGCCTATATGACGGTCGCCGATAAGCTTTTCCGAAACGTTTACGTCGTGCCGGTCGCGGGCGGCAAAAGCCAGCCGGTGAGCTTTCTGGCGAATGTCGGGAACAACACCGTCTCGTGGAGTCCCGACGGGACGTTCATTCTCTTCGATACGGGGCAGCGCACGGAGAGCGGCCAGCTGGCGCGTGTTGATCTGATTCTCCGCACGCCGAAATTCCGCGAAGATCAGTTCCGCGATCTCTTCCGGGAAGAGTCGCCGCGAACCGTGGCGCCCACGCTACGTCCACAGGAGAATCGCCCGGCGCCCGCGCCACCGACTCCCGAGCCGCCGCCGCCACGCGAGACGCCCGCCACCACGCCGTCGCCGATGCCTTCACCGGCCCCGTCGCCCGCCACACCGGGAAGCGCCCCCGATGAGCAAAAGAAGGCGGCGACAAAACCCGTCGAGATCATTTTCGAGGGCATCCGCCGGCGGCTCAGCGTGCTGCCCGTCGGAATTGACATCAACTATCAAACGATCAGCCCCGACGGCAAATGGGCGCTGATGATCGCCAGCGCCGCCGGACAGCAGAACCTGTACCTGTATTCGCTCGATGAGCTGGCGAAAGAACCGCCGGTCGCCAGGCAGTTGACCTCGACGAGCGGCGCGAAAAGCTTCGCGCAGTTTTCGCCTGACAGCAAGGAAGTTTTCTACCTCGATCAGGGGCGCATCAACATCGTGCCGGTCGAATCGCGCCAGCCGCCGCGCGCGCTGGCCGTTGTTGCCGAGATGGACGTGGATTTCGCGCGCGAGAAGATGGCGATCTTTCGCCAGGCGTGGACCTACATGCGCGACCACTTCTACGATGCGAACTACCACGGCGTTGACTGGACGGCGATCGGCGCCGCATACCGGCCATATATCGCCGGCGCGCGCACGCCCGACGAGATGCGCCGCGTAATGCAACTGATGGTCGGGGAGTTAAACGCCTCGCACCTCGGCGTCTCCGCCCCGCCGGGCGCGGCGCCGTTCAGTACGGGAAGGCTCGGTCTCCGCTTCGATCGCGTCGAGTATGAAGGCCACGGCCGCCTCAAGGTCACGGAGGTAATCCCGCTCAGCCCGGCAGCGCTCGCGCGCGAAATCAAGGCCGGTGATTATCTGCTGGCCATCGACGGCAGAGCGATAGGCGCGCGCACGAATCTCGATGAGCTGTTGAATTACAAGATCAACCGCCGCGTTGTGCTGACGATCGCTGCGGCGGGCGATGGCGGCGCGGGAAAGCGCGAGGTCGCCGTGCGTCCGGTTAATCTGGCGACGGAGAAAGCGCTGCTGTACCGCAAGTGGGTCGATGATAAGCGGGCCTACATCGCGCGCGAGAGCGGCGGCCGCCTCGGCTACGCCACCATCGGCGACCTGCGACGGGTCCTGCGCGAGACGAAGTACAGCCGGGTGCCCGTCT
>JANOGZ010000074.1:0-1959 GCA_031406255.1 Pyrinomonadaceae bacterium
CTGGACCGCATCGTCCGCAGGAGCGGCCCCTTCTACACCGCGCAGTGGGTGCCGCTCACGAGCCTCCAGAAGAAGACCCTGCTGGCGGTGGTCGAGGAGGGCGGCAGGCAGATGCAGTCGCGCAAGGTCACCCGCGCTATCGGCACCAATCCGTCCTCGGTTCAAAAGGCGCTGCTCAAGCTGACGGAGAGCAACATCCTCCGGGAAGAGGCGACGGGGGGAGAGAACCGCTACCGCTTCGAAGATCCGTTCTTCTCCCACTGGATCAGGCTCGCTGTAAGGGGCGGCGTGTAAGCCTTAGCTCTTTCGCTGTTGATGATTATTATTGCCGGGGTTGGTTAGCGAGGCTTCCAGATAGCGAAGGTAGTAATTGTTCAGACTGAAGAAAATTGTAGCTAAAAATCCATGTTCAGGCGATGAAAGTTCCTGGCAAGACGAGTAAAGTACAGGCATGAACGTTGATTTCGAAAAGGTCAGCCGAGATGAACTGATCGAACTGATCAAACAACTGCTCGCGCGCGTGCAGGTACTCGAAGATCGTGTCCAAGACTTAGAGGCTGAGAATGAGCGGTTGCGCTCTGGTGGTGGCAACAAGCAGTCACCATCCTGGGTCAAAGCCAACCGCTCGCCGACCAGTGACAAGAAAGAGCGCAAGAAGCGTGCGGGTGGCTATGGACGTCAGCGACAAGAACCGACCACAGTCATTGAGCATTCGGTCGCAGAATGCCCGCGGTGTCATGTGCCGCTGTGTGGCGGGCGTGAAGTGTCACGCCGCCAGGTGATCGACGTGCCGCCAGTGCGTGTGGAAGTCACCGATCATGTCGTCGTTGAACGGCAATGTCCGCACTGTCACGCGGCGTGGAAGCCAGAAGTTGAGTTGCGCGAGGCAGTGGTTGGTAAACAAAGATTTGGCATCCATCTGCAAACGGAAGTAGCCGTCTTAAGAGAGCGGTTGCGCCTGCCCTTTCGTCTTATTCAGGACTATCTTGAACTGCGCTGTGGATTGCATGTGAGTGTCGGCGAGTTGGTCAGTTTGGTTAGTGGCGTGGCCACAGGCGGGCGCTCAATGTATGCCTCATTGGGAGCGCAAATCAAAGACTCAGCAGTGGTTTATGGCGACGAGACGGGGTGGCGAGAAGCGGGGCAGAACGGCTATCTGTGGAGTTTTTCGACTCCTTCTGTGCGCTACTATCTGTTTCGGCGAACACGTGCTGCGAGCGTCGTGGCTGATGTCATTGGAGAAGAGTTCGAGGGCGTGTTGGTCAGTGATTTCTACGCCGGCTACAACATCCATGAAGGACGACATCAGCGTTGCTGGGTACACCTGTTACGAGACATCCACGAGTTGAAACAAGACCATGAAGCGAATGCAGAAGTTCTTGCCTGGGCAGCGGCTGTCAGAGCTGTGTATGACAAAGCGAAGGCTTATGCTGGGCCACCTGCACGACTGACGATGGTCGAGCAACAATCTGCGCGCGTCGCCCAACAGCATGCTTTCGAGCGAGAGTTGATGGAAGTGTGCGCGCCATATGTGAAGACCAAGCAGCCGATGTCAGTGTTATGTCAGCGGGTGGAGAGATTCTTGCCGGAGATGTTCATGTTTGTGGCCGACCCGCGGGTGGCCTCGGACAACAACGCGGCGGAGCGAAGTCTGCGCGGGCCAGTGGTGAGCCGCAAGATTAGCGGAGGCACTCGCTCAGAGCAAGGGAGTGAGACTAAGAGTGTGTTGGCATCGCTGTTTGGGACCTGGCTTGTGCAAGGAGTGAACGTCTATGAAGCTTGCCGCCAGATGTTAGCCGCTCCTACCTGACATTCTGAACAGTTACGCGACGCGGTCCGCGCTTCGCCAATCTTCGAAATCGGAGTATCATGTGTGTTTCGCCGCGGCCACAAATCTCTCACTATATGCTCGGACGAAGTAATCTCAGGACATGACAGAACAAGCCATCACGGTGCGCG
>JANOGZ010001284.1:0-3480 GCA_031406255.1 Pyrinomonadaceae bacterium
CTCGTAGGCTAACTGGGCCAGCCCCTTCGAGTTCATCGGCCCGCGCCGCTTCTCTTCCGCTTCAAGCGCCTGCCCGGAATTGCAGGCATCGATCACCATCAGGAGTTGGCCGGCGTCTATCTTCTCAAAAATTCGTTCCAGTTCTCTGTCCGAGATGCTGTGGGCGAGGATCACATCTATTCCAGCCCGGTCAATCCGCTGGCGGAAGCCCCTGTAACCAAGATCGTGCGGTATCAGGTAGAAGCGGTCTCTGGCCGCCGTACCGTGTCCGGCGAAGTAGACGACCACTCCATCTTCCGGTTGAATTTTGGCGGACAACTCCGTGAGCGCCCGCATGATATTCGCTTTCGTGGCGTCCTTGTCATACAGGGGGACGACTTCGATGTGCCGGTAGCGATCGAGCTTCGCTTGCTGACGTTTGACTTCGACGCCGAAGCTTTCGGCATCAGCCACGGCGTACCTGAGGTTGTATTGCGTGTTGGCGTACTGATTAACTCCGATGGTCAGAATGTAAGCCGTGCCTTTGCGCATGAGGCTGTCCGCGCCGTTTACTACCAGCGAGGCATTTTTGCTCTTGACGTTATCGCTATTGAAAGCATAAGCGGTGAGAGTGTTCGCACCGGCGACGATCGGTATCGTCGTTTCAAATGCCAGCTTCGGTTGTCCCTTCGGCGGGAGCACATCGCCGCGCCATACCTTTACCAGTGAGCCATTGCGAAACAGACGCAGGTCGCGGGCTCCGCTACCCGCGCGGTGGTCTTGATCGGCGGCTGCTTCCGTCACTTCGATTTTCAGCCTGAGGTTGCGCGTCGCGGTCTTTCCGCTGGCGGCTGGCGCGGCAACCGGCGAAAGCGTGACCAGCGGCTGCCGGCGATCGAGCTGCGTGAGATCGTGTGGCGCTTGAGGCCGTTTCCCCGCCATGATATCGGCGAGCAGTCCCGGGTAGTAAAACTCATTAAAGAACCACTCGATGGGAGCGACGTTAAAGGTGTCGCCAACATAACGCCAGAGGATTTTGTTCCAGGCGCCGGGTGAGCCATCGAACAGACCATCAGGGGTGACGACGATCCAGTCATTTTGGTCAACCGCTACCAGTCTTGCCAATTCCCTTCCGGTGAACGTCTCCCAGAGTTTGGTCTGGGCATCAAAACTTACACTGGCCAGCGTCCTGCCACCCGGAGTGAAGGCGACCGAGGAGATATAGTTGGAATGTCCTTTGAGGGCGCGTAGCTCCTTCCCCGTGGCGGCGTCCCAGAGCTTGATGATGTCTCGATCCGCACTCGCCAGGATTTTGCTGTCGGGGCTGAAGGCGATAGAACCGGCGCTACTCTCGAGCGCGCGCAGTTCCCTGCCAGCGGTGATGTCCCAGAGCCTGATCGTATGGTCACTGCTGCCGCTGGCCAGGACCTGGCCGTCGGGACTGAAAGCGACCGACCAGACGCTATCAGTGTGTCCGGTGAGGGCGCGTATTTCCCTCCCCGTTTTGACCTCCCAGAGCTTGAGCGTCTTGTTCATCGTTCCGTTCGTCCTGACACCCGCGCTACCGCTCGCGAGGGTTTTGCCGTCGGGGCTGAACGCAACGGAATGGATAACTTTGGAATGCCCGGCGAGCGTACGGAGCAACCTGCCCGTGGCAACGTCCCAGAGCTCGATCGGGTTCTGATCGGTATTCTCATGCACGAGTCCGGTGACGCTTCCCCGGCCCGCGGCCAGGATTTTGCCGTCAGGGCTGAAGGCGACCGAATTGACGTCCGATTCATGTCCCCTGAGCGTATTGAGTTTTGCGCAGGCAGCGATGTCCCACAGAAGAATCGTTTGATCTCTACCTCCACTCGCCAGAGTTTTATCATCGGGACTGAAGGCGACCGAGGTCACATCCCGACCATGGCCCTGGAGTGTGCACCGTACGTCGCCGGAGGAGGTGTCCCATAGTTTTATCGTGGCGCCCAGCGAGATATCACCGCTGCTTCCAGTAGCTAGAGTTACACCATCATGACTGAAGGCGACGGACATACCCCGTACAGAATACGCTTTGAATGTGCGCCGTACGTCGCCGGAAATAACATCCCGGAAAACAACCGTGTTGCCTTCACCAGCGCTCACGAACATTTTACCGTCAGGGCTGAAAGCAAATGCGCGACCACTTTCCAGCGTAGAGAGTTCCGCGCCGGTGACGATGTCCCGGAGTTTGATCTCCCCGCTCCGATAAAGCCCGCTCGCGAGGGTTCTGCCATCCGGAGTGAACGCAAGAATTCTAAGTTTAAAAGGATCGCTATCCCTGTCAGTGAATGTGCGGAGTTCGAGGCCGGTAGAGGCATCCCAGATTTTGATCAAACGGTGCCTGGCAGTCTCGTCGTAGACCGTGCCGGCGATGGTTTTACCGTCGCGGCTGATGGCGACGTCGGAATAATTTTGGGGCGTGGCGGAGCCCCGGCCGGTGAAGGAGCGAAGCTCTGTGCCGTTCGTAACATTCCAGAGTTTGATCTTACCTGAACCCATCCCAACCAGGCTTTTACCGTCAGGGGTGAAGGCAGCCGGCTGATCTCCCCTGATGATCCGCGTTACCCTGCCGGTGACGATATCCAGGAGTTTGATTTCATCGCTCGCATAAGCCAGGGTCTTGCCATCGGGACTGAATGCCGGGGAGCCCCCATCGAGCGTGCGCAGTAATTTGCCGGTGGCGACGTTCCAGAGTCTGACCGTGTTGTCGGGAATCTCTAAATCTGCGCCCCCGCTTGCGCTGGCCAGGATTTTGTTATCAGGACTGAAGGCGAAAGCGTAAATCTGATCGGAATGTCCGGCGAGCGTGCGGAGTTCCTGGCCGGTAGAGGCATCCCACAGCTTGATCATGTAGTCTCGGCCTCCGCTCGCTAAGATTTTGCCGTCGGAGCTGAGGGCTACTGCAAAGACGGCATCAGAATGCCCCGTTTGAAGGACGAGTTCAGGCTTTTGGGCGG
The DNA here is from genome assembly GCA_031406255.1 of Pyrinomonadaceae bacterium. Taxonomy (GTDB): domain Bacteria; phylum Acidobacteriota; class Blastocatellia; order Pyrinomonadales; family Pyrinomonadaceae; genus JANOGZ01. The sequence goes on from JANOGZ010001284.1 coordinate 2,958, forward strand.
AGATGGTAACAGAAGCGAGGGAGAGCAGGCCGATGCATAAGGAAAGTTTAAGACGGGAGATCATATTGAAAAGCTCCCCGCAAGGAAACGAGGGTAAAATAATGGGCGCTCGCAGTAGATTCAAACAAGTGCGGGCGAGGCCGATCGAGTCACACGAACGATCCCGAAGATGGGTGCAAAGTATGGGAGGAGTCAAAGACTTGTCAAGGCAACATGAGTTGGCATTAGAGGATTATTCCGAACGACACACCCGGCAGCAGGCAGGATGGCGATCGTTAAACACACAATGGACACAGCTACTCGTAAGTCGTTATATTTGCGGAAGTGATAGCGCCCCTGCACACTCTCTGGACGCCAAGCCCTGGAACTCTCCGAAGCCATCCCGAAACCGTCATTTTCGCCCTTGTTTTGTGGGCATTTCGCGGTTTTGGGATGAGCTCTGATCATCCGGTCGCAGATTCGAGCCCGGCTCATTTTTTGTGTCGATAAATCAGGGCGACCATCAAAGTCGCCCGTTGCGGTT
>JANOGZ010000118.1:0-4493 GCA_031406255.1 Pyrinomonadaceae bacterium
TGCGTTTGTACTCATCGGCCCAGCTCGACGCGCGCTCGAAAGCGTGATCCTCGACCGGATAGACGGCCAGTTCCCAGTTTTCTTTGCGCAACTCGATCAGGCGTTGAACCAGACGCACCGTATCCTGAAAATGGACGTTCGTATCGACCATTCCGTGGCAGATCAACAGCGCTCCCTTCAGTCCTGCGGCATGATAGATCGGCGAGCTTCGCCGGTACGCCTCGATATCCGCCTGCGGCGTGTTGAGTATATTCGAGGTGTACGGGTGATTGTAGTGCGCCCAATCCGTCACGGGCCGCAGGGCCGCGCCCGCGGCGAAAACATCGGGCTCGGTGAACATCGCCATGAACGTAATGAAGCCGCCATAGCTACCGCCATAGATGCCGACGCGCCGCTGGTCAACGCCGTGCTCGGCGATCAGGTAGCGCACGGCATCGGTGTGATCGCTTAAATCCTTGCCACCCATGTGACGGTAGATGCCCGTGCGCCAGTCGCGCCCGTAGCCGGCGGAGCCGCGATAATCGACGTCGATCACGATGTAGCCGCGCTCCATCAGCAGGTGATGAAACATGTATTCACGAAAGTAGGTGCTCCACCACTTGTGCGCGTTCTGCAGGTATCCGGCGCCATGCACGAAGACGACCGCCGGGCCGCCGCGGCGGAAACCGGCGGGCTTGTACAAACGCGCATGGACTTCTGCGCCATCGCGCGCTTTGAACTTAACGACCGGCGGATCGATCCAGCTGTAGGAGAACCATTCCGGGAGCGGCGAGGTCGTCACCTGGATCGCTTCCGCGCCGGGCTTATTCGGCGCGAGATACAATTCCGGCGGTTTGTTACTGTACGAGCGCACGAGCGCCAGCATGCTCTCGTCGGGCGCGATGTCGGCCTGATTAGTGCCGGGAAGCTGTGTGATGCGCGTGCGCGCGCCGCCGCCCGTCGGCATCGTATAGAGATGACGCTCGCCGAGGCTGACCTCGCTTGAAGTGAAGTAGAAGCGCGTCTTATCCGTCGAGAGACGAACATCCGAGACTTCGAACCTCCCGGAGGTCAACTGCACAGGCGCGCCGCCCTCGATCGAGACCGTGTAGAGATGCGCAAATCCATCACGCTCCGATTGAAAATAGACGCGCTTATTGTCGGGCAGCCAGCCGAGCGTAAACGATCCGGGGCCGCCGACCCACGCATCGTCGTGTATTTGAGCCAGCGCACGGGTTTTACCCGTCGCGGGATCGAGCCGCAGGACCCAGCGATCCTTATTGTCTGCGGCGCGCGCCACCATCACTGCGTACCGTCCATCCTCCGACCACTGCACCGCGAAAAGCTGCACGTCACGATCGCGCGCCTGTTGCTGCTGTTGTTGCGACGTGGCTTCGGTCTGCTGTGACTGCTGAGGCGTGGGTTGCTGCGGCGGTGGTGGCGGCACCGATTGTTGCCGGGATTGTTCGGTCTCCGCGCCGCGTTCGCGCTGCATCTCTTCGGTCGCATTCGCCTCGGTGCGCGTCTGGACGCGTGGTGCGGGATCAACGCGCTGGCCGTGATCCAGCCATTTCATCTCGCCGGTCTCGGTCAGGAATACGGCCATCCGGCTGCGCCCCTGCGCATCTCCAACCTTCGTCCGGGCCGAAATATCCTCGGTATAGGCCGTCTCGGTCACATAGTTAGGCACGATCGTATTCTTCGCGCCGCCGGGCGTCGCGGTGATGGTCGCGATCGCGTATGTGCCGTCGGGCGAGAGCGTCAGATTCGCGACCGTCTGGCCGGCCGGCAGATTGAACGCTTTACGTTTCTCGCGCTCTTTGCGCTCCGCTTCCATCTCTTCGCGATGCTGCGCCCGCTCGCGGACGGCCTCGATCAACGCGCTCTCTTCCTTCTTTAATAATTCCTGGCTCTCTGTCCCGCGCGGCGGCGCGCCGGATGAATCGCCGCTGCTACTAACGCCCTCGCTATTCTGGCGCTGTCCCCCCCCGCCCCCGCCGCCGGTGCGGATGTCTGTCAGCTGCGCGAGCGAGCCCGCGCCGTCGAGCGGAATGAGGTAGAGATTGTTCTGCCGCGTGAAGTAGATATTTCTCTGATCGTGTGTGAAGTGGGCGTTGGTCTCCACGTCGACGGTGCGTGTGATCTGCCGCCGCTCGCCTCTGGCATGGTTGTACAAATAAACGTCGCCATCTTCAGTGAAGACGGTGAGCGTCTTGTCTTTGGAGATTTCGCCCGCCGCCGGCGGCGCTTGTCTGGCTTCTTCCTTCGAGAGCCGGCGGAGGCCGCCACCGTCGCGTCCGACGACGTAAGTGTCGCCCTGCTTCAGACGCGGCTCGCCCGCCCGCTTCCAACGAAAGTAGACGCGCTGGCTGTCCTGCGACCAGCGCACCTCGCTCGGGGCGTAGCCGACCAGATCAGGCCCGCGCATGATCTGGTCGACCGTCAATTCGAATTTCTTCGCCGGCGCCGACGGCGTTTGCCGGGCGGTGAGGGAATGGGGAAATAGCAGGAGATAAGCGCAAATAAGAATCAGCGTGCGACGGCGGCCAGGATATTTCATGTCTGTCCTCGAAAAAGATCTCTGAATTTAGCGGTGATGAATACGCCAACCGGAAGACTGTTTTCATGATCTGGAGCGACGCCGACGGCGCGACCGGCGCCCGTCCTTACAAATCTATCCGCTCAAGCTTCACGCTCAAGTCCGGCAACACCGTGACCGTGTGATTATCCGGCACCTCGATCCAGTCGTCTTTGTCATCCGTGAGACGTTCGCTCGCGACGATCACGGCCGCCGCCGCTTCGTCCGGCCCGGCCGCGTGCATGTCGCACGCGCCGCCGGGAAGACAGACGAAGGCCATGCCGCGCGAGTAGTGCAGCGACGCGCCTTTGATGCCATCGGCCGAGCAATAGCGCGAGATGACGAGCGCGTGCCCGTCCGTGACCGCGAAGTTATAAAATGACGCCTCGACGATCCCGGCGGCGCGCGTCCATTCGTTTAGCTGGGCGATCGTCGCGCCGAGCGCGCGCCGCAGATCGCCGCCGCGCGTTTCGCCGAATGGCACCTGGAGGTGGTTAAGAAATAGCGCGAAGGCGTGTTCCGAGTCGGTCGTTCCCTGTATCATGTCGTAGAATTCGTCTTTCAAGCTCGCGCGCAGCCGCCGCCGGATCCGGTGAAAGCCTGCCGCCGAGCCGTTGTGCATCCACATGAAGCGGTCGTAGGTAAACGGATGCACATTCGTCTCGGTCACGGCCATGCCGGGCGTGGCGGCGCGCACATGCGCAAACAGACAGGAGACGCGCATTTTCACCGCCAGGTTCTGCAAGTTCAGGTTAGACCAGGCGGGCGCAACCGAACGCTGAACACAGGGCGTCGGATCAAGTTCCGGAACGTACCAGCCGACGCCGAAGCCGTCGCCGTTCAAGGGCTCCGCCCGTTCGCGCGCGTGATGGCTCTGCATGATTAATGAATTGGTCGGGTGGTATAACAGATCGGCCAGGAGCAGCGGTGTGCCTTGATAGGCCAGAAAACGACACATAAGGCATTTCTCAGGAGACAACAGAAGTGTGCGAGCGCGGAGATAATATACCAGAAGCGGATACGGAAGCGCGGCCCGAAGGCGAGCCGCCCCGGCCGCGTCGCCGTAATTACTATGACGACGATGGGACGGGCTATGAAACATATCATCCGGAGGCCGAGCGGGAAGAGAGCGACGATGATAAACAACACGATGAGGCGCCTGAAACTTAATCACCACACTCTGCGGGGCGCGCCACCGACCTGTCGCCCGACGGCTTTTAATGAACGCCGTGGTGGATGCTGCAGCTGATTACGAAGCGCCGGGCAAGTATTGACTTGCTGCCGTATTTGGCGTAAGAATCTGACCTTAGCTAGCGGTTGGCGCGCAACTGCCAGAGTTTTCTCACAGGAGTTCCCCCTTATGGCTAGCCCAATCAGCCCAACAACACGCATCTCTTACATGCCGGCGCAGCAACACCCCGCGAATTTCTCGCTCGGCGCGCTCACTGAGACACTCACGGCCTTACGTCAGCCGCCGACGCTTCAGCAGCTCGGCGCGTGGCTCCAGAAGGTGGAGGTAGCAGCCGCCGAGTTGCACCCCTACGTCGGATTCAAAGCGGGGACCTACGCGCGTCACCGTGTCTTTCGGAACGAGTACGTCGAACTGCTCGTGCTGTGCTGGAAGCCCGGGCAGAGCACGCCCATCCACGATCATAATGGTTCGCACGGCGCGGTGTGCGTCCTCGAAGGCGTGATGTGGGAGACATCCTTTAACTTGAATGATGCGCGTGGACTCACCTACGGCTCGGCGCGGGAGTGGACCAGAGGAGAAGTTACGGGAGCGGACGTCCCGGACATCCATCAACTCGGCAACCCGGAGGTGAGCGGTCAGGATTTGATCACATTACACATGTATGCGCCGCCGCTCAGCAGCCTCAACATCTACCGCGTCGGCAGCACTGAGTCACTGACCACACTGTGTCTTGACTCATGGAAT
>JANOGZ010000192.1:0-1746 GCA_031406255.1 Pyrinomonadaceae bacterium
GTCCCAAGCAGGACACCCCTGTCCTATTGAGAGCACCCCTGTCCTATTGAGAGCACCCCTGTCCTATTAAAGACAGGGGTGTCCTATATATATCACCCTGTCCTGATCAGGACAGGGGTGTCCCAGAAAAGACAGGCTTCCCAGAAAAGAAAAGATGAGGTAGGAATGTAATCTGAATTCAAGTGGAGGCGCATGAAGTCTCCACAAAGCAATTGACCCGTAGCATCTCCAGTTTAGCGACCGAGTGCAACGGGTCAATCAAGAAAACTCGCTCGATGGCGAGCCGGTATTTGTGTGTCTAATCAGCAGACATTATAAGTCGCCGGTCTGCTCGCTGTCGAGAAGAAAGTTGCAGGTCAGCAGAGCGATGTCAGCGCAACCAAATTTCACGCAACGCTTCATTCGTAAGACACAGCTCGCGACGGGCGAATACCACAAAAATTTCCACAAGATTGATCGGGAGATCATCGCGGCGGTGACCTCCCCGGAAGCGGACAAGGTGACGCCGCTGATGAGCAAAATTTATCTCCGCCTGGTGAATGCTCCCGATGGGTATTGGGAGCGCGAGGGCGTCTTGCGCTTTGAAGCCCAATCGAGGGAAGGGAAGCACGTCAAAGCCTGGGACGTTTTATGCGAAGTCACGGGCGTCGCCAGCGCCACCGCCAACAAAGCGCTCACGTGGCTGCACGACCAGGGGATCATCGGGTATTTTTCAGGCAAGAATGGCGTGGGTCTGCGGATTTTTCTCAACCGCGCGACCTCTTCCATCGGAGTGAGAGTTCCTGCGGCCGATCAAAAAATTTTGCGCCTGGCGGCTGCTTCATCCGCTCCGGCTCGTGATTCACAGAATGAAGCAGCCTTTAATGACAGCTTCGCTGTTCTAGAGAATTTAGATTCAGATTTAAACCGACACGCGCCGAAAAACGGCGCGGACACTACAACGGTTGATAAAATATCCTCCAAACCGGACCCAGCCCCCGACATTCAAGCGCACGCATCTGACCGGCATGAGGGAAGGGAAGTTGAAGAAGTTGAAACTGCCGTGCATCGCTCCAACACGCTTTCAGTGGATGAGATCGTCGCGCGCTTGAGGAGCGAACTCGAGCCGTGCGTGAAAGCGGCCGCGATGCAGGCGGCCGCGCAAACTGCTGCCCGTGAGATCGCGCGCACGCGCCAGTGGTTCGAGACGAAGGCACTGCCAAAGGCCGTGCGGGTGGCGCAGCACGAAACCTACGATTTGCTCAAAAAGCACGGTCAACTGGACGAGCGGTCACGCCGTGCGAGAGCTGAACTGGAAGTCGGACGCTCCACGGGTGATCACACCACGCCGCTGGCGCGACCGCTGACGCCGGAAGAGATCCAGGAAACAGCCGAGACATGCGTGGCGCTACTCGAAGCGCAGGGCAAGTCAATCGACGAGACGCTCTCCGAGAATAGTTCGGAAGGCGGCGGGTGGCTCCTACCCGAAGATGCGCCGCGGGTGCGCGAAATAGCGCAGAAGCTGTTGCTGTCGAGAAGCGAAGGGAGGTAAGAGCTAGATGTCTGCTCTCACAGCTCAATCCGGCATCATCTCTGCCGTCCAATTCGTTCCTCAAACGGATGATTCTTTAGAGGCTGCGGTTCGCCACGAGAGCTTTGCAGAGCCGGTATCTGGTTGCTGCTTCTGTTACGGGACGGGAATGGAAGTGGTGTCGGGTAAAGGTGCACGACGCTGCCGTTGTCGCACTCAAGAGCAGCGAACAAGAA
>JANOGZ010000207.1:0-1323 GCA_031406255.1 Pyrinomonadaceae bacterium
GCCCGGTGCGCAGTAAGTGTTCGTCGGCGAAGGTCTGCAAATTCGTGCGACCGTCAACTACCGGACAATCGCGCGTCATCACATCGCCGACGAACACGCCGCGCAGGTTCTCGGCCACTTCTACCTGAGTCACGGCCGAGCGCGCCGCGTCGAGTAGAAACCAACCGATGAAGGCGAGCCACAAGCCGCCGAAGCTTGCGCCGCCGAAGAAGCGGAAGATGCCCCAGATGATGAAGAGAAGGGCGACGACTTGCCCGACGCGCGCCGCCATGCGCGTCGCGCGCACGCCGTCTCCGGTCGTCCACCAGAAGATGGCGCGCAGCACGCGCCCCCCGTCTAAGGGGAAGCCGGGAATCATGTTGAAGACGGCGAGCGCGATGTTGATGTAACCCAGCCAGACGAGCATCGCCGGCAAGGGCGTTGACGGCGTGAATAAAGCTGCGGCCCCCTGCCAGCCGAACGCCCACGCCACGCCGAGACAGACCACGCCGATAAGGAGGCTCATCACGGGACCGGCGATCCCCATCCAGAACTCTGTTTTGGCGTCCGCCGCTTCACCCTCGATGTTCGTCACGCCGCCGAGCGCAAAGAGCGTAATCGAGCGCACACGCAGATTGCGCGCCCGCGCCACCATCGCGTGCGCGAGTTCATGCGCGACGATCGCGGCGAAGAAGAGCAGTCCGGTGGTGATCGCTGTCGCCCAGACGACGCCCCTGCCCCATGCCGGGTTTACTTCCGCGAAATGATGTGCGAGTGAGAATGCGATCAGGACCGCGATGATCAGCCAACTGTAATGCAGTCCTATCTTCACGCCGGAAATGCGACCTAATTTGATTTGCGCTTCCATTTCTTATCACCTCATTGCCGCGAACGACGCCGCGACTCAGCTTGCCTCACGCCCGCCCTAGATCAGTTTTTGAGATACATTGACGAGTATGCCATAACCGAAGAGAGCCCGCGCGTCGGAAAGTTCCCCTCCGATCCTCAAGTTCGCCTGACTGCTCCCGCGTAATCCGTTTTGAATCGAATCTCCAGATGAAAAACACCCGCGGCGAGCGCTGACTGTATCTCGCAATCGCTCCGGCGGAAGATGCGCAGCATCGGAAGATTGTCCGCGAGCACGTCGGCGATGAAGCCTTCGATTCCCTGCTCCTGAGCGATGTTCATCAAGTGTGCGAACAGGAGCGTACCCATCCCACGCCCTTGAAAATCATCCTGCACGAGAAACGCCACTTCCGCGAAGTTCGTCGCGCTCTCTCGCACGTAACGGGCGACGGCGATAGCGCGCTCACGCCCCTCTCGCTCGACGCTGCCGAGCATGGC
>JANOGZ010000229.1:0-5597 GCA_031406255.1 Pyrinomonadaceae bacterium
AACTGGCATAGCTTTAGAGAGAAGTCTCCGGTAGCGCGTAGCATTGATTGTTTTTGCTGTGCTCACGTTTCCCATCTGTCATAGCCTTCATGTGTAAAAATATCTATTATGAAAACCGTTTGACTGCGATAGACAATTCTAGTGATTAGTCTATATTTGTTATTATTAATATTGAATACTGTATAGCGTCCTACTAAGTCAGCATGTAAATATCTTTGCTGTACTTCCGCTAGATTTTGCCAGTTGGCTTTCTTAGTAGTGGTATACCATGCGTTTAGACCTGAATCAGCATCCGGGTGCCTTGCTATAAACTCCCGAATCTTCTTGTAGCTTATTACGTTCATAGTAATAACTAGCTCCTATCTGAAAGTTTAATGTGGTTTTCATCGTGTTCTCTCCTTTGGTTTGGTGCTTTGTCAGTTTCTTTTGTTTTGAGTTTGTCAGTTTCTTTTACATTGTCTTTGGGGTTTTGCTCGATACCAAACTGGCTATCGAAGGTTTCATGTTCTCATATTGAGAACCTCATTGTCAACTGTTCATGTCCTCGCTTTTTAGCTGCGACAAGGCGCGACGCTTCGCGCAACATCGCACCTTGTCGCGCGTGCCCGCGCAGATCATCACAGGCGCTGGCTAACCTAGTCTGAGTGGCCATTCACTAGCTCACTCGGTGGTTCGCCGCACTACTGCCATTAGCTCGCCGCGTGGCATGGGCCCGGTTGGCACGGAATGCGGAAGGAGGCTCTGTAGCCGCGTGAGAACGATCGTATGCACAGCGTTCGCACTCGTGGCCTTCGCCATGAATTCGGTGCTCTGTCGCCTGGCGCTGGGTGATGCCGCGATCGATGCCGCAAGTTTCTCGACGATCCGGTTGGGCTCGGGCGCTGCCATGCTGTTGCTGATAACTGCCGTATTTAAGGGAAGGATTCTCCTGACGCCACGCGCGCACTGGGCCTCGGCTACCTTGCTGTTCCTCTACGCGGTGGCTTTTTCACTCGCCTACATCAGCCTGAGCGCAGGAACCGGAGCGCTTATTCTATTCGGCTCGGTACAGGCGACCATGATCATCGCCGCGCTGCGGTTCGGAGAGCGACCCCATCTGCTGGAGTGGGCCGGACTGTGCCTCGCGCTGGGCGGGCTGGTTTACCTGGTGTTCCCGGGGCTCGCGGCGCCACCGCTGACGAGATCAGCTCTGATGGCCATCGCGGGCACCGCGTGGGGTTTCTACTCGCTTCGGGGGCGCGGCGCGGTGGACCCGCTCGGCGACACGACCGCCAATTTCATTTGCTCCCTGCCGCTTGCGATCGTTGTGAGCCTGATTATGCTCGGCGATATCCATGTGTCGGCGGAGGGCTTCCTCCTCGCTGTCTTGTCGGGGGCGCTGGCCTCAGGGGTGGGGTACGTCGTCTGGTATACCGCGTTACGGGGACTGACGGCGACGCGAGCGGCGACGGTGCAGTTAGCCGTCCCCGTACTGGCCGCCGCCGGCGGGGTGATTCTCATCTCCGAGGACGTATCGATGCGCCTGCTTCTTTCGGCGATCATGATTCTTGGAGGCGTGGGTTTAGCTCTGCTCGGCCGCAAGCATGCGGTGTACACAAGCGCGCCGGAGTGATCGTCGCATGACATAGCACCTGCCAGTTCATTCGAGCGGACGCGCCCGGTAGCTGCTTCTGATGTTCATCAAATGCGCGCGGGCCGGTGAATTCCAGCGTCAGGCCACGATCATCAGAGATATAATAAACCTGGAATAACCAGACCATGAACGAGAACGACATGCTTCGTCGCCACCTGCTCAAACTCCTCGGCTGGAGAGATGCACATGTTGATTTCGACGCCGCCATTGAGGATATTCCGGCCGAATTCTACGGTGTGCAGCCGGAGGGAGTGCCCTACTCTTTATGGCAACTTTTGGAGCACCTGCGGTTTACGCAGCGCGACATCCTGGACTTCTGCCGCGATCCTGCGTATGCGGCGCCAAAGTGGCCCGACGACTACTGGCCCGCGACCGTTGCGCCTCCCACGCCGGAAGCCTGGCACGATAGCGTCGCCGCTTTCCGCGCTGATCAGGAGGCGATGAGTGAACTCGTCGCCGATCCTTCGCTCGATTTGTTCGCCCGGATCCCACACGGCGATGGGCAGACGTACCTGCGGGAGGTGCTGCTGGTGGCAGACCACAACGCTTATCATCTCGGCGAAGTGGTGGCGGTTCGCCGCCTGCTCGGCATCTGGAAGTGAGCGGCTCATGGCGAGTAGATCGCGCGGCCCGACATTTTGCCCGAGCGGGCGCACCAGCAGCGGGCACCTCAAACATCAGGCTCTCCGCCGGCCTCTTACCACAGGCGGTGGATTGCTTCGATGACTATTTTTGTTTCCAGCGAACGAATTGACGGGGCAGCGATGAATCTCAATCAAGTTACAATTCCATCCGGCAATCTCGCCGCCGCGGTTGCGTTCTATCGCCGGCTCGGCTTTCGGCAGATCGTCGATAGTCAACCGGCATACGCGCGTTTTGAATGCCCGGAGGGTGATTCCACCTTCTCGCTTCATTTAGTCGATAATGTTCCGCAGCGCTCCGGCCATGTTATTTACTTTGAATGCGAGGATCTGGATGCAAAGGTAAAGGAATTGAAGATGATGGGAGTTGTCTTTGAATCGGAGCCGGAAGATAAACCATGGCTGTGGCGCGAGGCTCACCTGCGAGACCCGGACGGGAATGCGATCTGTTTATATTATGCGGGCGAGAATCGGCACGATCCACCCTGGCGGTTAAAGGAAGATGAGCGCGCGCCGGATAAGGAGGTCGCCTGACGACTCATTTCATTATTCAGGTATGGAGGAAATAAATGTTGCCGCAGGACCTCCTGGACCTCATAACTTTTCTCGAAGAAACTCCTGACGTGATTCGGCATCTGGGGCGCGATTTAGCCGACGGCAGTTTGAGACTGAAGCCGTCTGCGAAAGAGTTCTCGATGCTTGAACACATCTGTCACCTTCGCGACATCGAGCAGGAGGGTTACGTCGTACGAATAAGAAAACTTCTCACGGAAAGTCGGCCATCGCTCCCCGATATCGACGGCGAGAGGCTGGCTGCGGAGCGTGATTACAACAGCCAGAATTTTGGAGAGGCGCTGCAGGGGTTTGTCGATGCTCGTGGGGCCAATATTCACACGATCAAGAGCCTGTCTCCTGACCAGTTGACCCGTAGCGGCGCATTCGAGAATGTCGGCCCGGTGACTTTAGAGAAGCTGCTGTTAATGATGCGTGAACATGACGAAGACCATCGAAACGCGCTGCGCCATTTACGAGTGCAAGTGTTGAGCCACAGAACATAAATACCCCATAAGGCATGCCATCTCACGACTCATCGCACCCGACGCGCGGATAGCATGCTTCGCATCAGCTTCGCCTCCGGTTTCACTTATGTGACGCCGGCCCCGCGACAAGCGGGTCACAGCGTCGGGCGCGATGCGCCAGGCTCGACCGGATATTCAATGCCAGTAAGTATTCGACTAGCCACATTGGGAGATATACCGGCGCTTCAACGAATGATACCCGAATCCGTTCGTGTGCTCGGCGGAAACTATTACAGTCCCAGACAAATCGAGAGCGCTCTGATCTATATATTCGGTGTCGATAGCCAGTTGATCCTGGACGGGACGTACTTCGTGGCGGAGTCGGGCGAGCATCTGGTTGGCTGTGGAGGATGGAGCAAACGAAGAACGATGTTCGGAGGGGATCAATCGAAGTCGGGGAACTCCGACGAGTTGCTTGAGCCGGCGAAAGACCCCGCGCGGATCAGGGCTTTCTTTGTGCATCCTCAGTGGTCCCGAAAAGGTATCGGCAGCAGGATCGTCAGGGCCTGCGAAGAAGCGGGACGAGAGGCAGGGTTCACCAGTGTGGAACTTGTCGCCACGCTGCCGGGAGAGCCGTTGTATTTAGCGATGGGATACAGGGTGATGAGACGACTCGAAATACCGATGCCGGATGGTGAGCGCCTGCCTGCGGCTCACATGGAGAAGCGCTTACAGTAACAGGCTAAACGGACTTGATACCGTGAAACGCTACGAATCGAGGAGAGGAGCGAACGCCTGCCCGCGACATGTGGCGGCAACGGGGACGCGCAATTAGCCGACCTCGTATCCTTCACGTCGATAGACAGCCGGGCACCTCCGGCGGCGCGGGTTGCGCTCGAGCAAATTTGTCATGCCGAAGATCATCGTATACATCGCGATTAGCGCCGACGGCTATATCGCCCGCCCGGATGGTGACGTCGCGTGGCTCGATCGGCCGAAGATCGCCGGCGACTATGGAATGGCCGCCTTCTATAAATCGATAGATACGGTCCTGATGGGGCGCAAGACGTACGACATCGGTCTAAAACTCGGACAAAAATCTTATCCCGGCAAGAAAAACTATATCTTCTCCCGAACTCGTCACCGAAGCAGCACGCCTGACGTCGAGTTCGTGAAGAAAGAAGTCGGCGAAATCGCGAGGCGGCTCCGCGATGGCGAGGGGAAGGACATCTGGCTGGTCGGTGGCGGCGAACTCATCGCGGCGTTTCTCGATGAGGAACAGATCGACGAGTTCATCATCCACGTCGTTCCCATCTTTATCGGCGAAGGCATCCCGCTCATCCACCCGCGCCATCGAGCGATTCCGCTTACGCTGCTTTCCTCCGACTCCTACCCCGATGGAGTCGTGCGCCTCCACTACTCCCTCCTGCCGCAGAAGTCCGGGAAGACCGCCGGCCGGAGAGTTGCGCGCCAGAAGCGTATGTGAGACTACTTTCTCTGAAATATCGTGATGCTGGAAGGCTGAGGATGCCGACAGCGCCGGATCACTTCTCGCCATCGCCAAAGCCCAGCACCCGGTCGGTATACTCGTTGCGGAACACGCCGTTGGGGTCCGTCTTCCGACACGTCTGGCGGAACTCGTTCAGGTGCGGGTACAGCCGTTCGATATCGCTATTGTTCAGCGGATAGTACTTGCCCCAGTGCGGCCTCGCGTCGTACAGCCGGTTGAGGCTGCGCGCCAGAAAGCCGGCGAGCTCGTAAAACGGCGCCCTCATCTCCGGCTTGAAGTAGGTGAAGAAACTGATTGAGTAGTACGGCTCGTCGGAGCTGCTGGTCATGGAAATGAGCGTATCGTCCGGCAGCACGCGCCGGAAAAGGATTGGATAGTGATGGGTGTAGCTCCCCTTGTTCCTCATCAGCGTATCGAGCATCCCTACCGTGCTCAGCTGAGCCGCCACGGCGTCGGGAAGAGCCTCCGCAGCGCCGGCAAACTGGGACGTCGCGTGCCGCAAAAGCTCGGCGGCCTCACGGATGTGTCTCGCCGGGACGAACAGCTCCATCTCCTCATGCTTGAAGTAATCGTGTTTCAGGGTCAGCATGTTCTCGCTGAAGTCAACCACGGGACCGGTCTCGACGAAAAAAGCCGGAAAGACCTTTCGATAAAACCAAAAGATGATGCCCGGGCGTCCCCGCTGGGCTGACGCCACCAGCGCATTGACGATGATGTGGAATATGATGTCCACACCAACCAGTTTATTTGCGCGATCCAGGTAGGTGCGCCAGCCCGCCCGCCACGGTTGCCGC
>JANOGZ010001295.1:0-1018 GCA_031406255.1 Pyrinomonadaceae bacterium
GCCCCGCCGGAGTCGAAAAAAAAACAAGTGAGTCGCGGCTGTTGAAGGTTCACTTGCCCGGCGAAGAAGATCAAGTGGCCTGCTGCCGTTACATGATTCACGCGTGGTCATTATACAAGGCGCTGGCTGACCGGCGCGCAGATTTAAATGTTGGTGAGAAAACCGCTACAACATGGTCGTCTGACGATGAATAGCAGCCCGCGCGGGGTGACGGATCTCTGCTCCCACGGCTGATAAGAGAGAGAGAAACTGATAACATGGAATACACAGTACACGACAGGATGAAACCATAATCGGCCAGCGCCGCTCTTAAGACGGGGCGGCTGGCGGCCGTGGTGGAGAACGAAGCGAGTGGCAAAAGGATCAGCAACAGTTTACGTCTGCCAGAACTGCGGTCACCAGTCACGCAAGTGGCTGGGAAAGTGTCCGGACTGCGGTGAGTGGAATTCGCTGGTCGAAGAAAGGGCGCGCCCCGTCGGCGCCGGGGCGACGGCCGCGCGCGGCGGGTTTCGCCTGCGGCAGGTTCAGCCGATCCCCTACCGTGAAATCGAATCGCAGGATGACGCGCGCGTCTCTTCAGGCATCACGGAGTTTGACCGCGTGCTTGGTGGAGGCATCGTGCCGGGCAGCCTCGTGCTGATCGGCGGCGATCCCGGCATCGGGAAATGCCTGGTTGCGTCAAGTCGTATTCTTGATCCGAACACAGGAGACTGGTTGCCGATTACCGAATGGAAACAAACCACGAGGGCAGTACTTTCGCTTAATGTGGAAACGCTGCGCCTCGACTCGCAGAGCGTCAGTGCTTTCCATGATCAGGGCTTACATGAAACTGTCGAGTTAACCACCAGACTCGGACGCAGCTTGCGTTGTACGCCCAACCATCCAGTGCTGACGCCGGATGGTTGGATGGCTGTCGGCGATTTACGTCCGGGGACGCGTATTGCCACACCCCGTGCCCTGCCCTACTTCGGTCACGAATCGCTGCCGCAGCATAAGATCAAGCTGATCGCCTATTCTG
>JANOGZ010000241.1:0-3018 GCA_031406255.1 Pyrinomonadaceae bacterium
GGGCGGCGAGGCGGTCGCCGTGAAGTGGTTCTTCCCGCACATGGCGACACCGGAACAGCGCGCGGCCATTGAGTTACTCGTCAGGAAGGGGCCGCCGAGCGAGCATTTCCTCTGGCCGCTGGAAATCACCATCGCGGCAGGCGTCCCGGGGTTCGGCTACGTAATGCCGCTCAGACCCCCACGCTTTAAAAATATCGTCGATCTGATGAAGCGGCGCATCGAGCCAACATTTCGCGCGCTGGCGACGGCCGGGCTCAATCTTTCGCACAACTACCTTCTGCTTCACTCACAGGGCTTGTGCTACCGCGACATTTCATTCGGCAATGCCTTCTTCGATCCGAACAACGGAGACATTTTGATCGCCGACAACGATAACGTCTCGGTGGACGGTGCGGGTGTGCTCGGCGTGCTCGGAACGCCCCGCTTCATGGCACCGGAAGTGGTGCGCGGTGAAGCCCTTCCGAGCACGCAGACCGATCTGTTTTCTCTCTCAGTGCTGATCTTCTATATGCTGATGGTCGCGCACCCGTTGGAGGGACGAAAGGAGACCGAGATCAAGTGCCTCGACCTACCCGCGATGACCAAACTCTACGGGACGGAACCCCTCTTCATCTTTGACCCGCACGACGCCTCTAACGCCCCCGTCCCCGGCATACATGACAACGCTCTCGCCTTCTGGCGAATCTACCCGCAGTTCCTCCGCGACCTCTTCACCAGAGCCTTCCTTGTGGGCATACGTGATCCACTTCATGGCCGCGTCCGTGAAAGCGAGTGGCGCGCGGCGATGGTGCGTCTGCGCGACACCATTTTTTATTGCCCGCACTGCTCACTGGAAAACTTCTACGATGCCGACTCTTTGAAAGCGCGAGGCGGAAAGCCCGGCCTGTGTTGGTCATGCGCGACCGAATTGCGACTCCCGCCACGCATCCGGATCGGCAAGTCGGTCGTCATGTTGAACTACGACACACTGTTGTTCCCCCATCACATTGACGATCAGAAGATGTACGACTTCGCCCAACCCGTCGCCGCGGTAACAGCACACCCGGCGGACCCTCACCTTTGGGGTCTTAAGAATGTCTCGAAAGATAAATGGGTCATCAGCGCCGCAGATGGGACGGTGAAGGATGTCGAGGTGGGCCGCAGCGTCACGCTCGCGGTGGGCACAAAAATTCAGTTTGGCAAAACCATGGGGGAAATTCGCATCTGAAGGTTTCAAATCATTATCTTCAGGAGCCCGGCGCTTCCGCCATAAAGCGTTTTCCAGGCTTAACCGTGGTGAGGAATTCGTTAAGATGCAGCTGCGGTGTCGACCCGTCCCGAAGCGGCACGTCGAGCCGTCGTCGATGCCGCACCCCTTATATTAAGGCGAAATTTAACCCCGCTCTCTTCAGTTCGACTCTTTTCTAAACAGAGTCCAGTCCCATTTAACTCCTTCTTGATTGCTGCCTTCGCCTTTCATGGTGTTTCCGTCAATCGTGCCTTGCCAGACTGAATAGTAATTGCCGATCACTATCTGGATGTTGTTGCCGGACTGCTTCCATGTGCCTTTGACTGTTCGAGGCGAGGTGACGCCGTTCTGAAGAACCTTGATGATGTAGTTGAGCTGGCCGTCTTTCAGGAACTCGATCGTATACTCACCCGACGTCGGGCTGCTGCCGATCCAGGTCGTGCCTACGGGAGATATATTTATATCACGTGGTTTCACCTCAACGGTGGTGTCAAGGGGTGGGGTGCTCGCCTGAGCGATCGAGTCGGATGTGTTCGTAGCATTGCCTATCGCTTTCGCGCCCGGCACGGCGATCACCAGTTCGTCGGCGCGGTAGCCTTCGACGGCGGCGAATGGCTTCTGATACTTACCCGGCCCCAAATCTTGCAGCACGCGCTTCGGCACGCGATCTTGCAAATACTTCACGAGGCCCGCCAGCGTCACCTCGCCTTCCTTATTCGCCGCTCCACCCCGGAGCGCTTCGACAAGCGACCAGGTGAAATAACCCTGCTTCTTCTCCTTGAATTCATAAGCGCGATGTCCGACCTCGGTCGCATACAGCGTGGCGAAAGCCTTCACCTCACGGTTGCGCAACTCGAAATTGAAGCCGCGTGTGTAAGCGGAGGTCAACGGGTTATCCGCGTTGGCGCGCCCGACGGGATCGTTGCGACACGCATCGAGGATCATCAGCACCTGCCCGACGCCGATCTTCTTGACTCTGTCTCTAATTTGCGTGACGTTAATCGCGGTCTGTTCGAGTAAGTCAACGTCATTGCTCACCTGTGCGTCGGAAGGAAGTAGAAACGCCTGTCCGCCGCGTTCGATGCCGTGCCCCGCGAAAGAGATGAGCAGCAGGCCGTCGGGCGGGATGACCGCCGCCATGTTCGACAACCGGCGCAAGATGTTGCCGCGCGTCGGCTGTCGCTCGGCCGGCTGATCTGAAGCGAGAAGGGTCACTTGATCGCTCGGAAAGCCCGCGTATTGACTGAGCGCGAAAGCGAGCGTTTTGGCATCGTTGCCGGCGCCGCCGAGCGTGGTGATCTGCGTGTCCGCATACTGGTCCACTCCGATGACCAGAGCGAAGCGTTTGGCGCTGCCCGGCAGAGCTTTGATCGGGGCGGGCGATTGTAGCTTCATCCCACGCTCACCGCTTTTCCCCTGCGCGGGCGCTGCCAGCGGGCTCATGAGAAGAAGAAACAGAACGGTTGACAGTGCGGATGTCCTCGTCACCAGGAGGATGGGGAATCTTTTATTCACAGTTCGCCTCTCGTGTGCTCGAATGTCTGGGCGCGGATTCTGAAAGACAGGTGGGATTTTAGCTGACGATTTCAGCAATTTGCTGTTCTTCTTTCTCCCTCGACGGATTGTTCACGCTCTTGCTCCCTCGCGATATGTATGTGTTCTGGTTGTCGATCGAGCCCGCCCGGGCAGAGATAAGTCCAACCAGGATCTACTTTACACCACTCCAACGCATTGAACCTAGTAGCCAGCCCGCTTGCTGTTGCTGTCCAGAGCGCACGCTGCGGGCGTGA
>JANOGZ010000255.1:0-1346 GCA_031406255.1 Pyrinomonadaceae bacterium
GAAGACGCGGAGGCGAACGCCGCAGGCATCAACGGCGAAGAGGAAACCCTAAACGGTACGCTCCCCGGAGGAGCGCCGCGTTCGAACGTCAAGAGTGTGCTGAAACCGGTCTACACCAGGCCAACGGAGATGACGACGAGGCCCGCCGCTCCGGCCGCGTCCGGTGCTTCTTCGCCGGGCGCTGGTTCCATCAGACCACGCCGCGTGCTCACGACGAGCCCATAGCGAGTCGTTCGGAGAGCCTCTCCAGCTCGTCGAACTTTAAACGAAATTGCGCCGCGCTCTTTTAGACAGGAGCGCGGCGCAATTTCGTTTTTTCGGGCGAGTTTGCGCGGGGTTTTGGGCTGATCTGCTAATGCTTGACACGTTTCGGGTGATTGTTGCAGTATCACGTTCGCATCCAGTTGTAGAGCCCGACCGGACACCCTCTGGCATCAGCTTCCTCCGGTATGAGGAACAAGGCCCCAGCGCCGGATCGGAAGCGGCAACTACCTGTCAGATGTACGCATCTGACAGGTACACGCGACCGCTGGAAGGCCGTTCGCGCCCCAAAATTCAAAGGAAAATTTTAAGACAGACCATCGCTTGGAGGATATGCGACCAATGAAAAACGTGATCCGACTTGTATTATTTATCGCGATTGCGGCGACGATGGCGTCGCCGGCGCTCGCGCGGGCCATCGACCCGGCTGTTCCGGTAACGGTGCAGGGTGATGCCACCCAGGCTAAAGCTGATCTTTACGGGCGCTGGCTCAATAACAGAAAGACCAATCAGCCGGTCGCTTATGAAGCCGGCAAAGAGTATTTACAGAAGTATTCGAGCGATAACGACGAGTACGTGAAAGCGGTCAAGAAGTTTGTTGATATTTATGAGCATGAAGTGGTGCGCAAGAGGCAGTTCTTCAAAGCTCTCGAAGCCAAGAATTATGCGGACGCGTATTCCAGCGGAAGACAGATTCTCGCCGTCGAACCGGAAGCGATGAGAATTCTTGTCAATCTCGGTTGGACGGGCTATATGGCGACGGCTGAAGGCAAGGAATCATTCAATGCTGATGCTGCTAATTATGCCAAACAGGCTATCGAGCTAATCAAAGCCGGCAAAACTCCGACCGTTTATGACGCCGCCAAAAGGGCGGATGTCGAGACCTGGGTTCCTTTCACCAACAAGGAGGATGCTCTGGGCGGCCTCAACTACGCGCTCGGTGTATACGCGCTAAAGGCTAAGAAGCCGGAGGAGGCGATCGGCTATTTCTTCAATGCCGGGCAGAGCAGAGGTCTTTTTAGTAAAGAACCGATTACTTACAGTAACCTTGCTTATGCTTATGAACAAGGTTATAACCAACTTCG
>JANOGZ010000267.1:0-7371 GCA_031406255.1 Pyrinomonadaceae bacterium
CGGTCGCGAGTTCCTGCGCTTCCTTCCACTCCGACTCGGCGACGGCAGCGCGGAAGAAGTCATCGACCGTTCGGACTTCGATCCGCGCATCCTCCGGCTGACCGGTGAGACGACGTAAGAATTCGTGCGTCACTTCGCCCGGAGCGGTCCACCGGATAATCTCGAAGGGATAATCCGATTCGCTCATAAACATTAACCCTTCCGTAGCTTGTTCCAGTTCCTTCATCAATTGCTCATCTGGCTGCATTCACCTCTCCTTTTTGTGTGCCGGCGATTCCTGACTGTGACAGTACGTCAAAGCAGCCTGCCCGCCCCGGTGAACAGGCCGCTCTGGCTTTGCGTCCTCTCTTTTACTCGCCGATGATCTTGACCAGCACGCGTTTGTCGCGGCGACCATCAAACTCTCCGTAAAAAATTTGTTCCCATCTTCCCAGATCAAGTCTCCCATCGGTGCCCGCGACGACCACCTCGCGGCCCATGATCTGGCGTTTGTGATGAGCATCACCGTTGTCTTCTCCGGTCCGGTTATGATGATAACGGATGTGGTACCCAACATTCGAACCATCTACTGCGATAATGCAAGCCACAGCTCTGGGATGATATTTTTTCTCCATAATCAACGGAGAAAATATCATGCCTGCTCACGTTAAAAACTACACCGCGAAGTTCAAATTTCAACTCGTGGTCGAAACGCTTCGCGCCAACAAGTCCGACGCCGCACTGGCCCGTGCCGACGGGGTCCACCCAGTCACGCTGTCGAATGGGAAAACCCTCTTTTTCGCGCTCCGGCCGGAGATTTTCTCCTCTGATGAGCAGGTCAAACATTACGAGCAGAAGATCGCGGAGCTGGAACGCCTGCTGGGACAGAAAGAAGTGGAAATTGCTTTAGCTCAACTGTGGCATGAGTTTCGCAATGAATCCGAATAAGAGCCTTGATACGGTTCTGCGACCAGGAAGATGCGCCTTTCACCTGATCGCCTCGTAAGTGTGCTGGCGCGCAGACAAAGGAGTGTTCTGCCTTTATAATGATTCTTTAGAAGTCACCTTACGACACCGGATTTCGCCCACTCTTCCTTTTTTGTGTCTTCTGTTGTGTTTCTGAGAAACGACTCAAGAAGACAAAACGCCCCACCAATAAGCCACGTTGGTATCCCTTTTTGCCCATACTTGCCTTTTATTAGAAGATCATCGTGGAAATGCTTCTGAGTGGCAATGTGTCGGCTCACCCACGGTACAAACTTGAAAAGCTTCTCATCAGCTTTTCGCTTCAACACCAGGAGAAACATCTATGCGGTCAGTTATTCGAATGTCCGGCATTGCGTTCGCGACGTTACTACTCAGCCTATTCGTATTTGCTTCGCAAAGCGTCCAGGCTGCAACTCTAACTGTTTCAACAACGGCTGATGCCGGTGCGGGTAGTTTGCGGCAAGCGATCATAGACGCTACCCTTAACGCCGAAGCGAACACCATCAACTTCAGCATCCCACTGACTGACCCCGGGTACAGCGCGGCGACCGACCGGTTCACAATCACTCTCTTAAACCAGTTGCCCAACATTCCTTTGGCGCCTTTTACGATAGATAACGTGACGGGCAGAGGCGTGACCGTAAAAGGCAACAACACCTTTCGCATCTTCACCCTCGTGAACAGCGCGGTCGTCGTTATCAACAACTTGACCATCAGCCACGGTAGTAGTAACGGCGTCGGCGACGCCGGCAAAGGCGGCGGTATCTTCATGGGTAACAGCGCTGTGTTGACACTCAACAAATGTATCGTCAGCGACAACACCGCAACCAGTGGTGGCGGTGGCATCTGGATGAACAACAGCGGCGTGCTGCATGTCACCTTCGACACCACTATCAGCAACAACACTACCACGACCGGCGATGGCGGCGGCATACGCATTTTCGACAGCGGTACGCTGAACATCACCCGCAGTACCGTCAGCGGGAACACTGCCACTGTCGGCGGCGGAGGCGGCATCTACAATGGCGTCAGCGGCACAGTGAACGCCACCAACATCACCGTCAACGGAAACACTGCCGGCGGCTTTGGCGGCGGCATCAATAACAGCGAGACCCCCGGGACAGCAACTGTCAACAGCAGTACCTTTAGCGGCAACACGGCCACTAATGGCGGCGGCGGCATATTCAACGGTCCTACTTCCGTTGCCACCTTGAACAACACTCTCGTCGCTCTCAACACGGGCGCCGATGGCCCTGATCTCAAAGGTGTCTTTACCGCCGACAGCTGTCTGGTCGGCAACGCCGATGGCAGCACAGTTTCAGGCGCCAGCAATCAACTCGGCACAACCTTTAGCCCAATCAATCCCCGACTCGGCCCATTGCAGGACAACGGCGGCCCAGTCTTTAACGGCGGCCCGACCTTCACTCAGGCGGTGCTTGCCGGTAGCCCGGCGATTGACGCCGGCTCCACCGCACTCGCTACCGATCAGCGCGGCGTATCGCGACCGCAGGACGGCGACCAAGTAGGCGGCGCCCAAAGCGACATCGGCTCATTCGAAAGTGAGGGATTACCCGAACTAACAATCGACGACGTGACAGTTGCGGAGCCTGCGAGCGGCTCGACATCAGCAAACTTCACAGTCAGCCTTTCACGCTCCAGCGGCGTAGCTATTTCTGTAGACTTCGCAACTGCCGACGGCACAGCGTCAGCGAGCTCTGACTACGTGGCTGCCGCCGGTACACTTGTCTTTGCACCGAGCGAGACTACCAAGACAGTGACAGTCACCGTGCTCGGCGATGTGATCACAGAAAGTGCTGAGACCTTCGCCGTAAATCTGACGAACGCATTGGGTGGTGCGCGGATTCCTGACAATCAGGGAATCGGCACGATCCTCGACACGGCCGCAGTACCGACACCAACGCCGACACCGGTGCCGACACCGACACCGGTGCCGACACCGACACCGGTGCCGACACCGACACCGAACACGATTCAATTCAGCGCTGCGTCCCATTCGGTGGGCGAGGGCGACCTGCAGGTCACACTTACGGTCACTCGCTCCGGGGACACGACTGGCGCGGCGAGTGTCCGCTTTACGACCAGCGATGCGGTGGGCGCACTGGATTGTAACGTTGCCTCCGGCGGCGCTTCTTCGCGCTGCGACTACGAGATCAGGATCAAAACCATTCGGTTCGCTGCTGGAGAAACCTCCAAGAGCGTCTCGGTCTTCATCATCGATGACACATACCTGGAAGGTCAGGAGACCTTCAGCGGCAGTCTCAGCGACGCATCTGGCGCTTCTTTAGGCGCGCTATCGACCGCTACCGTGACCGTCGTCGACAATGAGCTCGCAAACGGTGTCAATCCTATCGACACGGACGGCTTCTTCGTGCGCCTGCACTATCTCGACTTCCTTAACCGCGAGCCGGATTCGAGTGGCTTCGCATTCTGGACCAACGAGATCGCTGTCTGCGGCGCCAACCAGCAGTGCGTCGCTGACAAGCGCGTTAACGTCTCGGCCGCGTTCTACCTCTCCATCGAGTTCCAGGAGACGGGTTTTCTGGTGGAGCGCATCTACAAGACGGCTTACGGTGACGGAACCGGCACATCAACTCTGGGGGGCGCGCATCAGGTATCAGTGCCAATCGTTCGCCTGCTCGAATTTCTCCCTGACACGCAGGAGATTGGTGAGGGTGTAGTAGTAGGACAGTCGGGCTGGGAGACGGTGTTGGAAAACAACAAGCAGGCGCTCACAGCAGATTTTGTGCAGCGCTCTCGCTTTACGACGGCCTTCCCGACATCGATGACCTCGGAGCAGTTTGTGGACACGATGAACGCGAATGCCGGCAATCCGATGTCTACCCCGGAGCGTGATCAACTGGTGAGCGATCTCACTTCGGGAGCGAAGACACGCGCGCAGGTCATGCGGGCGGTAGCGGAAGATCCGGATCTGAAAAGCGCCGAGTTCAATCGCGCCTTCGTGATGATGCAGTACTTTGGTTACCTGCGGCGCAACCCGAACGATGCTCAGGACTCGGACTACACCGGCTACGATTTCTGGCTGACGAAGTTGAACCAGTTCAACGGCAGCTTCGTCAATTCCGAGATGGTGAAGTCTTTCATTGTTTCCACCGAGTATAGACGACGCTTCGGCCAGTAAGGTGCGTCCTGCCCGCGGGGCGGCCTTCTAGTCGCTAGCGATGACAATGCAAAGCAGCCTGCCGGGCTAGGACGGCAGGCTGCTTTCGTATCTGTCCCGCACCGTCAAAGCGCGCGAGCATCACGTCAGCCTCACCGTTCCGGCGGTGCTCCACCCAGGCGACGTAAGCGCTCCCGTCATCTCCTGTCGCCCGGCCGCGGTTCGGCGCCAGCAATCTCCGAACTCGACAGGCATCCCGAAATTACCGATTACGTTGGGCGACGCGCGCCGAGCGCGGTGAGCCAGTCTGATTCCTTTCTACTTCTTATCCCACTTCACGATTTCATCGATGGTGGTCACAGCGAGCGGATGATATGTGGGCCGTGCGCGCGTGTAGATCGCGAGCGCGCGCTCTTTTCCTTCGGGGGTTTTGACCAGTTCCTCATACAACGGTTTGAGAAACTTTCTCCGTCCGATCGAGGTGAGAAATTCCTCCAGTTTGGGATAGGCATCGGTGTAGCGGTATTGAATCGCCATCACCAGCCACTGAAAGACGATCTCGGAGTTGCCGGAGTTGCTCAGGTGAAATGCCTGATCCAGTTCGCGCATCCTGGCGGGTTCGAGCCCTTGCGGAAGGGACTTGAGAAAGTGTAGCCACTCCTGCGTCGTCCAGGAGGCGGAGCGGATACCGGAGACGAGAATCTCACCCCGCAGCCAGCGTTTCGCCTGTTCCTCGACGCGAAGGAAAGCGCCGGAGGCGGGCTGCGGCGCGCCGGGCGGAATACCCGCGCGCTCAATCCACTCTTCGACGGGAACACGCGCTGCCAGCCGGGAATCCTTCTCCAGCAGATTTTTCTTTAAATATGCGGCGAAGTCTTCCGTCGTAATGCTCTGGAAGGCGAAGTGGTCGAAATAGCTGCGCAGGAAACGGTCGAACCTGTGGCGACCGAAGGTTTCTTCGAGCGTTCGGAGAAAAAGCGCGCCTTTCTCGTATGGAACGCCGGTGAATCCCACGTCGGGGTCGCGCCCCTTGAGATCGACATGGAGAATCTCATCTCTCTCATCGAGCGCCGCGAGTTCCTCTTCAAGCGCGCGGCGACCCAGCGAAGCCTCCATTTCGGCGCGCGGCCGCCCGTACACTTCTTCCAGAATACGTCGCTCCAGATAGGTGGTGAAGCCCTCATTGAGCCAGAAGTCGCGCCAGGTGGCATTGGTCACAAGATTGCCGGACCATGAATGAGCCAGTTCGTGGGCGACCAGTGAGACGAGGCTTTTGTCACCCGCGAGGATCGTCGGCGTGGCAAATGTCAGCCGCGGGTTTTCCATTCCACCGAAGGGAAAACTCGGCGGAAGCACCAGCAGATCATAGCGCCCCCAGCGGTACGGGCCGTAGAGTTTCTCCGTCGCCCGCACCATCTTCTCCGTATCGGAGAACTCGCGCGCCGCTTTCTCGATCACCGATGGTTCGGCATAGACGCCCGTTCTTCTGCCAAGGGGTTGGAAGCGGAGATCGCCGACCGCCAGCGCGATCAGGTACGAGGGAATCGGCTGGGTCATGCGGAAATGATAGCGGCCATTGCGCGGCGCGCGCTGATCATTCTCGGCGCTCATAACACCAAGCAGATTTCGCGGCGTCCGTACGCGCGCGGTGTAGGTGATGCGAACCTGCGGTGAGTCCTGCAGCGGAATCCAACTCCGGGCGTGGATCGCCTGCGACTGGGTAAAGACGAAAGGGTATCGCTTGCCCGCTGTTTGTGAAGGGTCAAGCCACTGCAGGCCCGAGGCAGTGGGGCTGGTCGAATAGTGAATCCGCACCCGCGTCGCTCCCGCGGGCAACTGAACCTTGAGCGGGGCGCCAAGAATCGGATCGGCAGGGCCGATGGTGAAGCGCGTCTCCGTGTACCTTGAACCCGCGCCGGCCGCTTCCGCCCGGGAAATTCTTAAATCCCGTGTGTCTAAGATCAGCGGTACTCCGTCCTCTTTCGATATCCGGTCGAAGATCAGAACGGCCGTGCCGCGCAGCACCTTTTCCTCAAATAAGACGTTCAATTCGAGATCAAGGTGCCGGACCCTGATCTGTTCCGGATTCGAGTAGGAATGAGAATCCTGCACCGTAGCGACGCGTGCCTGACGCAGCAGAGCCGAAGAAGATGCATAAGCAAAAATAGAGTTTTCCATCCAGCAGTCGACAAAAATCCAGCCAAACAGCGTCATAGTGGACAAGGCGAAGATAAAATTGAGCGATCGCGTGCCGGTTTTCATGGAAATGCTGGCGCTCCTCTCCGGTTCGATGTCTTGTGGCGTATGTGTTCCGCATCGAGGCGGCCAAGTATAACTGGATTTTAACGCGCTCTCATAACCATCCGCACGCTTCAAGAGCCTGCCAGCGCCGTCACTCCGGATGAGCCGATGCTTGGTGGGCGAACGCCCGCCGTAGCTCAGCTCAAAGGGTAGGGGCACATGGGGGCGATCCGCTTGACGCGACGTGAATACAGGGAGTAGAAAGATTGATCTGATATACAGGAGTGGCTGATGAATCGACAGACTTACAAAACGTTGAGCTTATGCGTGATGCTTGGAGCCCTGCTCTGTGTCGTCGGCGGCTGGTGGTGGAGCTCATCTCAGACTGTGGCCGCGCCCGGGTCTCAACCGGGGGCGGAAAGCACTATCGCGGCCGACGCGCCGGATACGCGACGTGATGTTCTGATCGCGGCCGGGCGCGCGGCTCCAGCGCCGGCGATAGGCGAAGGCGCCTGGATCAATACCGAACCGCTGACGCTCAAAGCTCTGCGCGGGCGCGTCGTGATCGTAGATTTCTGGACGTTCGGCTGCTATAACTGCCGCAATACGCTGCCGGCTCTGAAGCGCTGGGACGCGCGCTACCGCGCCAACGGGCTGACGATTATCGGCGTCCATTCGCCCGAATCGAATCACGAAAAAGATATCGGAAACGTGCGTCGTCAAGTGCGCGCGCTCGGAATACGCTATCCGGTGGTGACCGATAACCGCTTTGACACGTGGCGCGCCTACGGAATCGAAGCGTGGCCGACCACTGTTATACTCGACAAGCAGGGCCGCATCCGCTGGACACATATCGGCGAGGGCATGTACGACGAGATGGAGGACGCCATCCAGCAGCTTCTCGCCGAAGGCGCCACCGATGGCCCGTCGGATAAGACGAAAGCGACGTCCGTCTCGGGTGAGACCGGGGACGGCGCTTTATCAGCGAAAGTGGGTCACGATGCGAGCGCGCCGCGAGGAGCTGG
>JANOGZ010000275.1:0-8247 GCA_031406255.1 Pyrinomonadaceae bacterium
GGCCCGAGCACGATCCCCGGCACCCCGAAGACGTAGACGCCGGCCACCAGCGCCACCAGCATCCAGTAAAAGTTGAACATCCGCGCGCCGCTGCTCGCCAGCATCGGACGCAGCAATAGTGATGATCCGAGCGTCAACACAACGCCTATCCCAAAATAGATGGCGGCGTTTCCGGGCTGATCGAGAAAGACGAGCAGATAGAGGCTGACCGGTACATAAACGACCCATATCCCAATGAGTGGAAAGAACCCGACGAGAAAGGTCACGACGCCGAGCACCACCGCCAGCGGCACGCCGAATACGATATTGCATATGAATATGACGAGCGCTTTTATAGACTGGTCGACGAAGACGGCCCACAACACGCCGCGGAGCGCGCCGCCGATGTTTTCCGTCAACTTCTCATACAATCGCTCGTACTCCCCGGGCACCCGCACCTTGATGTAGCTCGCCAACCGCACCCGCTGCGTCAATACATAAAATACCGTGAAGATAAAGATCGCCAATGACGCCAACAATAACGCCGCTCGCTTGCGCAACCCCTCGACCGCCTCCGCTGATCGCGTCACCGCTTCGCCAAAGGCCGCCTCGAGCCCTCCCCGCGTCTCCTCATACCTGACCGGAAAGTACCGCACCAGAGCACGCGAGATCGCCGCGATCAACTCGTCGCGCCGCTCGTTGACCAGCGCCGAATAGCCCGCCAGTTCGTACCACGTGTAGCCGACGATGGCTACCAGCGGGACGACGATCAGCGCGATGGTGACGAGGGCGCTGCCGGCGCGGGCTCTGAGGCGGCGCTCGAAGAACTCCTGGACGGGGAGCAGGTAGGCGGCGCAGACGACGCCTAAGAGGAGCGCGACGAGGATGTTGGCGACTAAAAGGAGAAAGAGGGAGAGGGCGAGCAGGGTGGCCGCGCCATAGACGAGGATGCGTTTGGCATCGCCGATGGTCAGTTCGCTCAATCGTCGGCTATCTCTACTGGTCATGCGTGCTGCTACTATAGCATCCCATTTCACTAATAGATTAAGCCCGATCCGCGAAGATTTTACCCGCCGTGTTTTCCGCCGCGATGTTTTACCTGGCGTTTCGTGTGGTCGAGCAGCGTGATTTTTAAAGCTCTCTCGGCCGCGACATAAAAACAGACCGCTCGGCGTGACACGTTATCGGCTATGATGTTTCGTGTTTCCCGAAGGTCTTCTGATTCGCTCTTCAAAGAGGAAGGTGTCTTATGAAAACCCTGATGCATTGTGCGCTGTCATTATTGTTACTGGCGTGGGTTCCGATTTTTTCTGATGCCCGGCAGGGGACTGCCCAGACGTTGCCGGCGCGAGAGATTACGGCTTCGGCCACCATGTTCGTGGAGCTGCTGGTCAAGGAAGATTTCACACGCGCCGCGGAAAACTTCGACGACACGATGAAGGCAGCGCTTCCGGCCGCAAAGCTTCAGGAAGTGTGGAAAACCATCAACATGCAGATCGGTCCCTGGAAGCGGCAGGTGAGCGTCCGGAAGGAGAAGGCCGGACAATTTGAGGCGGCGATCGTGACCGGCGAGTTTGAGCTGGCCGCCATTGACATCAAAGTGGTTTTCAATGGCGCGGGACAGATCGCCGGACTGTTTTTTACGCCGGCGGTGGTCTCCACCGGCACCTACAAGTCGCCCGCGTATGCCCGACCGGATTCTTTTCGCGAGCAGGAAGCGGTCGTCGGCGGTGGCGAATGGGCGCTGCCGGCGACGCTCACGCTTCCCGCCGGCGCCGGCCCTTTCCCCGCCGTGGTCCTCGTGCACGGCTCGGGGCCGAACGATCGTGACGAGACCATTGGACCCAATAAACCCTTCCGCGATCTGGCCGTCGGTCTGGCGAGCAAGGGCATCGCCGTGCTCCGCTATGATAAGCGCACCAGGGTGCACGGCGGGAAAATGACCGCCGCCGATGTGACGGTGAAAGAAGAGACGGTGGATGACGCCATTGCGGCGGTCGCGTTGCTGCGGCGGACGGCGGGCATCGACAAGGGAAAGATCTTCGTCATCGGTCACAGTCTGGGCGGGATGCTCATTCCGCGTATCGGCAAAGCTGATCCGGGCATCGCGGGATTCATCGTCATGGCCGCCAACAGCAGGCCGATCGAGGACGTCATCGTCCCACAGTTCGCTTACGTTTTCTCCCTCGACGGTACGATCTCGGAGAGCGAGCGGGCACAGCTCGACCGGATGAAGCGGCAGGTGGCACGGCTCAAAGAGGCGAAATCGGCGGGCGAGGTGACTGCCAGCGAGATGCCATTCGGCCTGCCGCCGCGCTACTGGCTTGATGTGCGCGGTTATCGCCCGGCCGAAGCCGCGCGTGAACTGAAACAGCCGATGCTGGTTCTTCAGGGCGAGAGAGACTATCAGATCACGATGGAAGATTTTGCGGGCTGGAAGGTACTCTCCGCGCGCAAGAACGTGGAGTTTAAGTCGTACCCGAAACTCAATCACCTGTTCCTCGAAGGAGAAGGCAAAGCCGCTCCGAGCGAGTATGACAATCCCGGCAATATCCCGTCGTACGTGATTGATGACATCGCCGCCTGGATCAAGCGGAACTAGGCGCCGGCACGCTTCCGCCAGGGCGAACGAAGTGGTTAATGTGGGGTACATCAGTCGCGTGACTCTTGTACCCCACGCGCATGATATGCCCGCCGGTCCCTTCGTAAATTTGAGACTCAGCGCCGGAGCCGCTACAATGTCCGTTTCAAATCTTCTTGAGACGACCAAAAGAGGAGACCATGAGCGCACAAGCGGCAGTTGATTTTGAGACCTATCTGAACCAGCACGACGAACATGCCTGGTCGAACGCGATTGCGGAACTCCTGCCCTCGATCCATGAGGTTGATCGGACGGCGACGCAAATCTGGTTCGCCTTCTTTCCGCTCGCGCTGGCGCGGGTTCTACAGGAAGCGGCAGACCAGGCGCAACTGGCGCAGGCATTGTTGCTGCAAGGAAAATATTATCTGAAGGATCAGATTGACTCTTCGCACGACTTTCTCTACGGGCATCGCTCCTGGTCGCAAGCTAAACAGGTCGTCGCGGAGCGTGCCGAGTCAGGCGCGCCGGCCAGGGATTCCACGCTCGCTGATTTGATCCGCGAAGTGGCCGGCCGCGTCGCCACCGCCCATCGAATCGAGCCATCGCTCGTGATCGGCATCACGGCGGTGGCCCTGATGACCTTGCAGCAGGTCGGCCTCATCGCATTTCGGGCGGGGCCCGGCACGATTCATATTGATGCTAAACATGCCCGACGCTCGCCCGCGCAGGTTTTGAAAGGGCGCGCTCGTGATGACAGCCAGGGCATCCTTGGTTTCCTCAAAACGAACAATAAAGAATGGACCGTCACGTTCAACGAAAACGAGGAGGGCGCTCATTTCAAGATGCTTCACATGCAGGAAATCGCCTCGGGCGCGGCGACCGACCGGCGCGATTGGAGTGTGCGTGATGAACGCTGCCATGAAGGGCCGATTCCCGTTCAGTGTCGTTCGGCCTCATGTGGCACCTGCTGGGTAGGCGTGCTGGGCGGCGCGGAGAAACTCACCGCGGTCGACCGCCGCGAAGGATCGAAGATCAAAGAGTTCGGCTACATCGACTCGACGGAACCGAAACCGATCATTCGCCTTTCGTGTCAGGCGCAGGGGCTCGGCGCGGTCTCAATCGTGATCCCGCCGTGGAACGGCGTTTTCGGCAAGTACCTGCGCCGGCAGAAAGAGTTGTCGAATCAGCTACCGGAAGAATAAACGCACGTCTGTATCAGCCATGACCGCTTGAGGACCCTGACCGAATTATGCCAGGCACTAACACAAACAAAGAGGCCAGCTCGCCGCTGAGCCCGCCGCCGCTCGCGCACGACGCGCAGGCGCGTATCGAGCCCAACTCGCTGGCCGATTTGATCCAGTGGTTTTTAACGTACGATCAGCGGGTCGCGGTAATCAATCATCCGGCGGTCGAAGAACTTTTTCAGTGGAAGCAGGCGGAGAGCGAGCGGGCGGGCGAAGGGGTCTATGTTTTCAATCGCGCCGAAGACAGACTGGCGGTCGGAATCATACAAGCGCTCACCGAGCACGACACCGAGCGCGAGCTCCACGGATGGATCAGCCAGCTTCTGAACGCGCTCGAAGATGCCTCGAAAACCAACGAGGCGATCGCCGAATCCTACAACCTCGGCACGGGCGAAGGCGCTTCGGTCGTCAGTGAAGCGGTCAAGCTTCCCACCGCGCGCGAGCGGGCCATTTACCTGACCTGCTGCTGGCTGGAGACCTTATGCACAGCCGAGATACGCGTCCTCGGCTGGGTTTACCAGGAACTCTACCGCCGCCCCTACTCTCCATGAATCAAGCAGGGTGAAACGGTACGCCGGGGCCGCCGCTCGCTGTGAAGCGAGTCGAGAAACATCATACTTCTTAACGAAACAATGCCGCTCTAATGCTTCGGACGTTGGTCTCCTGCTCTGCGGTTTCGCTTCGACCGTGCATTGCACATTCTCGCGGGCAAATCGGAGTTGGTGCTGATCTTGTCCCGACGTATGTATCAAGGCGTATTTATCAGGACGTGCTAGAATGATCTTTCGCTATGAACAAGACCGACCAAAAATTCGATATGGAGCTGTTTTTCCGGGCGCTGGCCGACCGCACGCGCCTGCGCCTGCTCAACCTGATGGCCGATAATGAAATCTGCGTCTGCTACTTCGTCGCCGTCCTGGGCACGAATCAACCGAAAATCTCGCGTCATCTGGCCTACCTGCGAAAAGCCGGCGTCGTGACGGCGAGAAGAGAAGGCAAGTGGATGCACTACCGCGTCGTGGAGCCTGCCGATTCGCATGCCGCGCGGGTGTTCCGCGAGGTGCGCGCGTGGCTCACCGGGGATCAGGAAATGCAGCGCGACCGGACGCGCCTGATCAAGGTTTGCTGCGCGCCGCAGCAGCCCGTTCAACTCCAGGGCGCGCCTCGACCCGCGAGCCTCGTGGCCTGAAACTTTTCAAATACTACAACAGACCGTGCGATCGTGTACGACTCTCAGCTGAGGTGCTTTTCCGATGTCCGAATCTTCCAATTACTCCAACAACTCCCAGACGCTCGTGGTCGACTCCGCTAATTTCTCTTTCGAGACTGTCGAACAAAATAACGGAAACGCCACCGTGATCCGTTTTCAGCTACATAACCCGAGCGTTAAAGCCGGCGACGTGCTGCTCGTCCTCCAGGGCACCGACATCCATTTTCACGGCATGATCGGAGTGATCAACGAGGATGGAACCGCCATCGCCAGTGATCAGCGTGACTCGCTGCTGCCCGCCACCGTGCAATAAAAGCCTTCATTGCGTTAATTCACTTGCGAGAATTCGCCGCCGCGCGGCCAGCTTATCGATTTTTCCTTCAGGCTGGCGCTGGTGCGTGCGCGATTCCTTCCATGGAATCGCCGGATGGCCACCTGACGAGCCGACGCGAGCCCGAGCTACTTGTTCCGCGAGTAAGTGACGCGCCAGATTCTTTTCCCCTCATCGTCCGTAACCAACAACGAGCCATCTTTCAACACCAGCAACCCGACCGGGCGACCCCACACATCACGGCGGCCTTCATCAAGCAGCCATCCGGTCAGGAAATCGTCGTAACCGCCGACGGGTTTGCCTTCACGAAAGCGGACGCGGATGATCTTGTAGCCGGTGCGCTTGGCTCGATTCCACGAGCCGCGCAGCGCGACAAAAGCATCGCCGCGGTATTCTTCGGGAAACATCCCCTCTCCATAGAAGACGAGACCGAGCGCGGCCGAATGAGCCTGAATCAGCAGGTCAGGCATGAGCGCTTTGCTGACGAGATCGGGCCGCTCGCCCCGGCGGCGCGGGTCTTCATTCCTCCCGACGTATGAATATGGCCAGCCGTAAAAGCCTCCGTCCTTAACGGATGTCAGATAGTCCGGCACGAGATCATCGCCGAGCCGATCGCGTTCATTGACGGTCGCCCACAAGGTCTGCGTGCCGGGATAAAAGGCCAGTCCGACGGGATTGCGCAGTCCGCTCGTGAAAATCCGCTTCCCCGTGCCATCCGGATTAAACTCCGAGATCGCCGCGCGCATCGGCTCCGGCTCGACCGAGACGTTCGTTTCCGAGCCGACCGAGACGTACATCTTCTTCCCGTCAGGACTGAAGATGATATTTCGCGTCCAGTGCTGGCGATACCCCTGGCCGGGTAGATCGGCGATCTTTTCCGGGGCGCCGGCCGCCTTCGTCTGACCGGGCCGATACGGAAAACGCACCACCGCGTTCGTGTTGGCGACATAAAAATAGTCCCGCCAGAAGGCCATCCCGAATGGCTGCGTCAGGTCAGACGCGAAAACGAAACGCTCGTCGACCCGCCCATCGCTATTGGCATCGCGCAGGACGTGTATCCGCCCCGCTTCCGAATCGGCGACGAAGACGTCGCCGTTGGGCGCGAGCGCCATCCAGCGCGGGTTTTCAAATCCACCCTCGACATAGACCTCAACGGCAAAGCCGGGCGGAAGGTGAAGCTGTGCGCCGTCGGGGCGCGCGACGAGTCGCGGGCCGTTCGTCACATCCTCGGACGAGTTCGGCGGCGGCAGCGAGGCGGGCGTGATCTCATAATGCCTGAGCCGCGGCGCTCCCTGTTCCGCGCTCGGCGCTTCACGTGATTGGCTCGTCGCCCGGCCTGTCGCCGGCGATTGCGGCGGTGGAGCGCAGGCTGGCAAGAGCGCGATATGCAGGGCGGAGAGGCACATGAGCGCGGCCCGCCGCAGCCACAGAAACACTCTATTTGTTTTCATATCCTTCACTTCTACTACATGTGACGAGGGCTTCGCCGCGCTGCTCTCCAGCCGGGTGAGAAGTCGTGCGTCAGCGCTTAAGGGTAAATGATTATTCGTAAGCCATCAGCGATCAGCGGGTCATGTGTGGTGTCGATCCTTCAAGGCGCGCGTGCGCTTCTTTGTCTTAGCTGAAAGCTGAGCGCTGACTGCTGAACGCTTATGATTATTCTTCTTGCATTGCGCTATTTTCACAGGACGGTCGCGAAAATCAAACGTGAGCGTAGAAAGCTTAACGGGTGAGATGCGGGTGACGGCGGGCGGGGATGAGCGAACGCGCGTGAGCGAGTGCGCGTCGGAGTCGGCGCGGGCGCGTTCGTCTGACACGCGAGGAGCTCAAAGCAGCCACTGGTCGCGGCTGGCATAATTCGTCAGATGTGTGTCGGGATAATGCTGGCGGAATTCCCTGTAGCGCCGGAGGAGCCGCTGGTATCTTCTGTCAGAAGAGTTGATTTTGCGGTGTGGTATCTCGCGTAGATAGCGCTCGACCTTCCACACATTTTTCGCCGGGAAGCGCCAATCGTAGGTGCCGAGCGCGTGGAGATTGGCGACGCCGTAGCCGGTGATCCGGCCCGTATAGTCAACGTAGGTATCGAAATAACTCCAGGCGAGTTGCCGAATATTGCGAAATACGGGATGGCGGCCATGAAGCCCCAGATCACGCGAGCGGCCGATCGCGCCCCACAGGCCCTTTCGTTGAAAAACGAAGACGACGTGGTCGAGCAGGTCTTGCGATTCGAGGCTCAGCAGGAGCGGCGGGTATCCGTGCTGCTCCAGAATCGCGGCGGCGGCGAGCGCCGCTTCGAGACAGTGCGCTTGCCCGCGCCGCACGACTTCACGAAAAGACCGCAGGGTCGGCCCGCCCCGCTCCCAGTTGTAAGGCAGCGCGCGCAGGTAGCGCTGCACCTGCGCGGGTGTGCGGTGCGCTTCGATCACTCTCCATTCGCGCGCCGTAAACGCTTCTCTGTGCGGTGCTCCCTCCATCGTCAGGCGTAAGCTAATAGCAGATTGCGCGTCTTAACCGCAAGAACCGCAAGAAGCTGAATACCCGGTGGCGCGGGGTGGTCGTCGCTGTGCTTTTCCGTCATGGCGCGATCCGTGCACCTTGTCCCGCAGGCGGCGGTTGTCGCCATCAGGGCGTTAGTGGTAAAGTGCTTACCTCAAGAAAACTGCGCCACTTCGTTGAACTCCTCGATGTTCGCCAGGCGAAAAAGTTCATCGCTCGTCGGATCCGCGTGAGACATCGCGCGCGGCGCTTGCCAAAACGAGGTGGTCTTCCCATTAACTTGTTTTTAAATCCGACGCCATTCGGGCACGGGGCAGAACGGATCGAGAAGAGACGGCAGGCGCCGCACGACAGAGAAGCCTCGCTTGATTCAGACGCACCTCTTGATGTAAGAGATTTGGTATAC
>JANOGZ010001305.1:0-1407 GCA_031406255.1 Pyrinomonadaceae bacterium
CGGACTCAAACTGAGGGCGAGGACGTGTTCATCAACCGCCCCCATCCTCGCTTGCTTTCCCGCTCACTGATTAATCACCATCAAAGCAAACAGCACGGGCAGATAAAGCACAGACGCCAACAGCAGTCGGCGCGCGCTCTGGCGTGAGCCGGAGAGCGCCGCCGCCACGCTGCTGCATAAGAATAGCACTCCGAGAAGAATAGCTCCGTAGAAATAGACCATGCCCGAGGTGCCAAGCGCCGTCGGCACAAGGCTGACCGGAATGAGCATCAGCGTCCACAGCACGATCTGCTGTCCCGTCAGGCGGCCTTCGGGCTCGATCACCGGCAGCATCACGATCCCGGCGCGCGCATAATCTTCACGATACATCCACGCGATCGCGAGAAAGTGTGGGAACTGCCAGAGGAACAGAATCGCAAAAAGCGTCCACGCCTCGAGACCGATCTGACCGCTGGCGGCCGTCCAGCCCATGAGGGGCGGCATCGCGCCGGGGAAAGCGCCGACCACGGTTGATAGCGAGGTGCGTGTTTTGAGCGGCGTATAGCAGAAGAGGTATCCGACCACGACCGTCACGCCGAGCAGCGCCGTCAGCGGATTAACGAGCAGCGCGAGATGAATTTCAGCCGCTACGGTGAGAGCCGTGCCAAAGATGAAGGCCTCCCGGGGCATCAGTTTGCCGGAGGGCAGGGGCCGCGTCGCCGTGCGCCGCATCAAGCTGTCGAGATCGCGTTCCATATACTGATTCAGTGTCGCGATGCCGGATGACAGCAAAGCGATACCGAATAGCGCGTGAAACATCATGAGGTAATTGATGGCGCCCCGTGTGCCGAGGCAGAAACCGGCGGCGGCGGTAAGCACGATCAGAAAAGTGATGCGCGGCTTGGTCAGCTCAACATACGCGGCCATACGCTCACGCAGCGCGAGCCGTGCGGGCCGCGCTGCCGGCACATCAGTCCGATCAAATTCGATCGCAATAACCTTCATGAATTGAACCGTCGCTTCCCGTTTTCGCGGCAGGAGGCTTGGACTTTAATGTGAGACCTCTCAGCTTCGGCCTTCCACTGCTAATCGCTGACCGCCCGCAACGGTGAGCCTGGCGCCCGACCATACCCGAAACGCGCGTAGCGTCAGGACCAGCGTCACCGCCAGCACGAGCGCGCCGCAGGCGACGTGCGCCACCGTCACGGAGACCATCGGATTGAGCGGTTGCGGAGCCTCCGGCGACGCGCGGCGCGTGATGAAGGCCGCCACCCCCAGGAAAAGCTGAATCACCAGCAGCACCCCGGCAAGCCGCGCCGGACGCGCCAGATAGGCCATGCTTCCGTAACGCCGTAGCATCGTGAATAAGGCGCTTCCCAGCACGAGCGTAACGATACATGCGCCCGCGATGTGTGCGAGTAGTAACGT
>JANOGZ010000359.1:0-1717 GCA_031406255.1 Pyrinomonadaceae bacterium
ACGTGGCCGGCGTCGTCGCTCTGATCTGGTCAGTCAACCCCCTGCAGACGAATACGGCAGTTGAGAGCCACCTCTTCAATACGTGCACCGATCTTGGCGCGGCTGGCTACGACACTACTTTCGGACGCGGCATAGTCAACGCCGATGCTGCTACGAAAGCAGCAGCAGGCTTGTAAATTTCGCAACCCGTAAAAACAGGGAGTTCTCTGGCGAGGACTCCCTGTTTTTACGTCTGAGGATCGAGTTTAGAGCGTTCTTCGTCTAAGAGAGACTATCTTTCCTTTTTCTCCAGTCCCGAAACCATATGATATCTTCGATAAAGCCGCTCATAAATGGTTCTTCTGCCGAATCGGCTCAAACCGAACCGCCCCTATCGCTCATCTTTCGATCTTATTTTTTTCATACTGGATGCCGCCCCGTTTCGATGCTTGCTTTCACACCGCCCGCGCCTTAGGATGGAGTTTTTGATTGCACTCATTCCGACTTCTCTACGAGGTTAATGAAATTTGTTAGGACGCTTGATTCACGCGCAGGAGCGGCGGCGGTCGCAGCGCGACACCACCCGCCGCGTGCGCCCCTTCGAGTGGGGCGCCTCTTTCATCACGGAACATCACACCAATAGTGAAGACCCGCGCCACGTGTTCCGCCAACACACCGAAACGGTGCTGCGGCGCAGCGAAGATTTCTATGCGCTTCCGCCCGTCACAGACTACTCGTTGACCGGCGATCTCCTCACCTGGACGAGCGCCGTCGAGACGCCTTCACCGGAAAACAACACGGCGCGCGCGCGCTTTTTTCACGCGCCCCCGAAACGACGGTCAGCGGCGGAAGCAGAAGAGAGGGCGGCCGTGCGCCGTGCCGTGGTTATCCTGCCGCAGTGGAACGCCGACAGCGCGAGCCATGTCGAGTTGTGTCGTCTTCTCAATCGACTCGGTATCTCCGCGCTCCGCGTGACCCTGCCGTACCACGAAGAGCGCCGCCCGCCGGAGCTTGAGCGTGCCGTCCATCTCGTCAGCTCAAATATCGGTCGGACGATCCAGTCGATACGGCAGGCGGTGCTCGACACGCGCGCGGCGGTGCGGTGGTTGATCGAGCGAGGGTTTAATCGCATCGGCATCATCGGCACGAGCATCGGCTCGTGCACCGCGTTTCTGGCCTTCGCGCATGACCCGCATATCAACGTCGGTGTTTTTAATCACGTCTCCGGCTACTTCGCCGATGTGGTGTGGCACGGCATCTCGACGCAGCACGTGCGCGCCGGATTCGGCGACGCCCTGACGCTCGATGAACTGCGCGATCACTGGCTGCCGATCAGTCCGGGTGCATTTGCCGAAAGGCTCCTCCGGATGCCGGCGCGGCCGATGCGATTCATCGCCGCGCGCTATGATCTCACTTTTCCGGCCGACCTCACACGTAAAGTGATCGCGGAGGTAAAACATCTCGGGCTGCCGCTCGATGTCGCCTGGCTTCCCTGCGGCCATTACACGAGCGGCGAGATCCCATGGAAATACATCGAAGCCTGGAAGATGCTCTCGTTTTTCAGAAAGCATCTGTAAGCTTTCGCAGGGCGGTCTCGACCGCCATCAATTGATCGCTCAATCTCCCTCCGTGAGCAGATAGTAACGCGCCCGCTCGTGGCCGCGCTCTCTCAATGGATGGATCGCCATCCCGTAGCCGGCAACTCCAAAGGGCCACAACCACGCGCCCGTCAAGCCGA
>JANOGZ010000382.1:0-6232 GCA_031406255.1 Pyrinomonadaceae bacterium
AAAGACGATGCCGAAGCGACCGCGCAACGGCGCCGTGATCATCCCGGCGCGCGTCGTCGCACCGACGAGCGTGAATTTCGGCAGGTCCAGCTTGATCGATCGCGCGGCGGTGCCCTGCCCGATCATGATGTCGAGCTGGTAGTCTTCCATCGCCGGATAAAGCACTTCCTCGATCTGCGGACGCAGGCGATGGATTTCATCAATGAAGAGCACTTCGCCTTCCTGCAGGTTGGTCAGCACGGCCGCCAGATCGCCGCCCCGCTCGATCGCGGGCGCGCTGACGCTCTTCAGGGGAGCCTCCATCTCCCCCGCGATGATGTTGGCCAGCGTCGTCTTTCCCAGGCCCGGCGGACCGTAAAAGAGCACGTGATCGAGCGCCTCGCGGCGCGTCTGCGCGGCGCGCAGGAAGATCTTGAGATTGCTCGTAATCTTCGGCTGACCGATATATTCGCTCAGCCGGCGCGGGCGTAAGCCCGGTTCGACCGGCGCGTCTTCAGGCGTCGCCTCGCCGGCAATCTCGCGCGGCCTCTCAGCGGCTTCCGCTATCACTTGTGACATTTAACTCCGCTCCCCTTTTTCGCATGCACCGAATTGTCTGTTGAGGCGCCCATTATACCGCGGTCGGGCCAGTGTTTCAAGTATGAAACAAGGGCGAAATGGCATACTTTTGTGAGTCGCCGCACGCTTTACAGAGAGAACGGCCGCGACCATGAGAAGACCGCGGTCGGGGCGCTCTGCTCTCGTACGCGGCCTTCCGGGGCGGGTGGTCGTGGATTTAGGGATGAAAGACTACCGAGCGATCGTGGCGGTTGATTCGGTGGCGAGTTGGAGGCGAACCATCGAGCGTTCGAGCCGCGCCCGCGCGACCTCGAAATCCTCTTCTGTTCCACTGAAGGAGCTCAGAGCCTTCTCCGCATGCTCGCGCGCCAGACGCGCCCGCGCGGCGTCAATCTCTTCGGGACGCTCGGCGACATCGGCCAGCACGGAGACGCGGTCAGTGTTGACTTCGACGAATCCGCCCGACACGTGCAGACGGCTCGTGGCGCCGCCCTTCGTGTAAGAGAGCACGCCGCTTCTGAGTTGGGAGATAAGCGGCGTGTGTCCGGGGAGGATGCCGAGCTCACCGTTCGCTCCGGGAACGGTCACGGCATCGACCGGCTCGGCGAGCACACGGCGTTCGGGCGTAATAACTTCGAGTTGGATTTGGTCAGACATAACTAGAAGCAGTGATCGGTGGTCAGTGGTCAGTGGTCAGTAGGCAGGCAGTGCTTTTTCTGACCACTGACCACCGGCCACTGTCCACTGCTTCTCATTCATAATTTTATACAATTATGCACCAGGTAGAAGTCGCGACAACTAAAGAGACGCTGCTCGATAATCCCGAGATGGTGCTCAACATGGGGCCGCAGCACCCTTCGACGCACGGCGTGCTCCGTGTGATCCTGCGGCTTGATGGCGAGACCGTGATCGATCTCGATTGCGATATCGGGTACCTGCATCGCGGCATGGAGAAGATCGCGGAGAACCGCCTCTATCCGATGATCGCGCCCTACTGGGATCGGCTCGATTACATCGCGGCGGTCTCGAATGGTCTGTTGTGGGTCGAAACCGTCGAACAAATGATGGGTTTGGTAGTTCCACCGCGCGCCCACTATATCCGCACCATCCTGACCGAGCTCAACCGCATCTCCTCGCACCTGTTGTGGCTCGCCACGCATGGCCTCGACATCGGCTCGTTTACCGTTCTGCTGTGGGCGCTGCGCGAGCGCGAAGAGATTCTCAAGATCTTCGAGCGACAGTTTGGCGCGCGCCTGACCTGCCACGCGTGGCGTATCGGCGGCATGCCGAATGACACCTACGAAGGCTTTACCGAAGATGTGCGCCGCTTCACGGATAATTTCCCGAAGCGCCTCGAAGAATACGAGACGCTGCTTTCGGAAAATCGCATCTGGCTCGGACGCACCGTCGGGATCGGCGTCATCGCGGCCGAGGATGCGATCGCGATCGGCCTTTCGGGGCCGGCGCTGCGCGGTTCGGGTGTCGCGTGGGATATCCGAAAGACGCGCCCGTATGCGGCTTATGCCGATATGGAATTCGACGTTCCCGTCGGGGAAAATGGCGACACCTATGATCGCTACCTGGTGCGGCTCGAAGAGATGCGCCAGTCGCGGCGCATCGTTCGGCAGGCGCTTG
Organism: Pyrinomonadaceae bacterium; assembly: GCA_031406255.1. Lineage (GTDB taxonomy): Bacteria > Acidobacteriota > Blastocatellia > Pyrinomonadales > Pyrinomonadaceae > JANOGZ01. The sequence continues at coordinate 2,194 of JANOGZ010000382.1, forward strand.
AGAAAATGCCGGACGGCCCCGTTAATGCGAAAGTGCCGAAGATCATCAAACCGCCGGTCGGCGATTATTATCACTCGATCGAGGGGCCGAAGGGCGAGATCGGCTGTTATCTGGTATCAGACGGTTCGAGCCGCCCGACGCGCGTGCGGGTGCGCCCGCCGTGCCTCATCAATTTGCAGGCGCTTCGCCAGATGAGCATCGGCCACCTGGTCGCGGACGTGGTGGCGATCATCGGCACGCTCGATATCGTTCTCGGAGAAATTGACAGGTAAAGAAACGATGAACGCGGAATGATGAATGATGAATTAAAAGAAAAAGCTTTTGTTTTGTCGTTCATCATTCCGCATTCATCATTCATCATTTCTTATGAATGTTGTTCGGCTGCCGGTACAACAGATGACGCGCGAAGCGTTTGCGCCCTACGGCGTGTTGATTGATAGCCGCGGGTCGGTGGAGATCGATCTGGGCGACGGCGTGCCGAGCCTGACCGGCGCGACCTCGGAGCGGCGGGCGTTTCGCTTCGGGTTTATGGCGCGGCACCGGCGCACGATGCAGGTTTTTTCGCCGCTCGCCTCATCGCAGGCGATCATCGCGGTCGCTCCCCCGAATGGCCGTGGCGCGCCGGATGTTAATGAGATCGCCGCTTTTTTTGTTGATGGGCGCTTGCCGTACGCCTATCACCGCGGCACCTGGCACACGCCGCCGTTCCCGGTCGGCGAGTGGGCTTCCTATCTGGTCGTGGATCGCAGCGGCACGCTTGATGATGACTACGAACTGGTCGATTTGCAGGCGACTCATAACTGCGTTTTCGAGATCGACGCGTAAACGATGATGGATATCTTCGCGCTTTTTGCGCCGCCGAATCTGATCGACAATCTGTTGCTGAATTTCTTCAGCCGCGAGACCGTCAATTACGTCGTCTGGCCCTTTATCCAGATCGGCGCGGTGGTGACGGCCATCGCCGGGTGGGCCGCGTATGCGACGTATCTTGAGCGCAAGATTTCGGCGTTCATGCAGGCGCGCCTCGGGCCGATGCGCGTCGGGCCATGGGGATTGCTGCAACCGATCGCGGACGCCATCAAGCTTCTGACGAAGGAAGACATCGAGCCGGACAAGGCGGATCACTATATCTTTCGCTTCGCGCCCTATATCTCGGTCGTGTCGGCCTTCATCGTCTTCGCCGTGATCCCGTTTGCGCCGGACTGGGGAGTGATCACAGACATCAACATCGGTCTGCTGTTCGTACTGTCGGTGTCGAGCGTCGGCGTGCTCGCGCTGATTCTGGCGGGCTGGTCGTCGAATTCGAAATACGCGCTGCTCGGCGGCCTGCGCTCGAGCGCGCAGATGGTCTCCTATGAGGTCTCGATGGGATTATCGCTGATCGGCGCGCTGATGTTCGCGCGCACGCTCAGCCTGTCCGGCATCGTCACCGCGCAGGGGCTCGATTCGATGTGGTACATCTTTTATCAACCGCTCGGCTTCATCGTGTTTCTGGTAAGCGGCATCGCCGAGAATAACCGCGCGCCGTTTGATCTGCCGGAAGCGGAATCAGAACTCGTCGCCGGATTTCACACCGAGTATTCCGGGATGCGGTGGTCGCTTTTCTTCATGGCCGAGTATGCGGCGATGATCGTGGTCTCGGCCGTCGCGACGACGCTTTACCTCGGCGGGTGGTACTTCCCCTTCATGTGGCGTCTGGCTGCCGCGGGCTACGAGACGCTCTTCGCCATCATCAGCCTGATCATTTTCGTCACGAAGATGGCCGTCCTGCTCTACCTCTACTTCTGGCTGCGCTGGACGTTTCCGCGCTACCGCTATGACCAGTTGATGGATCTGGGCTGGAAGTGGATGATCCCGGCGGCTCTGATCAATATCACCCTGACGGCGCTGGCGGTCTTCACCGTGCAGGCGCTCGATGGCTGGCGCGGCATTGACACGATCGAATCGATGACGAGCGGGTTGAATCTGACCGGCACCGGCAAAGCCATCATGATCGCCTTCGGGGCCGGCGGATTATTCATCGCCGCCGGCGTGCTCTCGCTGATCAACTGGCGCTCGCGCGATTTCAACCTGAAAAAGCAGCGGCAGCAGATACGTCTGATCAACCCGCCGCAGGGCACGCCGGCCGTTGCCACCACGGCCACAGCGCCCGCGACGAGCGAAGCATGAAAAGCAGTGGTCAGTGGTCAGAAAAAGCACCATCAACTCCGCACTGACCACTGACCACTGACCACTGTTTCAGAGGAGTAATTATGCCAGCAGTAAGTGTTCCGCAGCCGACCTTCATGGAGAAGCTCAAACGCTTCTTTCTCGTAGACCTTCTGGCGGGATTGAAACTCACGCTGAAGTTCAATATCGGCGCGCTGACAGACAAGGACTCCGTGGCCGGCAAGGGCATCTATACGGAGCAGTATCCGAAGGTGCGGCCGGAGGTCGCCCTGCGCTTTCACGGCGCGCCGCGGCTGAATATGGACCCGGAGACGTACGAGACGCTGTGCATCGCGTGCAACCTGTGCGCGCTGGCGTGTCCGGAGGATTGCATCGACGTGATCGCGATGGATATCGAGGTGATCACGGCAGGGAAGCCGCGCAAGAAGAAAGTGCTCGATGAATTCATCTTCGATACGTCGCGCTGCATGTTCTGCGCGTTATGCCAGGAGGCATGCCCCACGTCGTGTCTCGAACTGACGCAGGATTTTGAGCTTGCCACCTACTCGCGCGCCGGCTTCGTCTGGAATCGCCAGATGCTCGAACAGGGCAAAGAGACGGTGAAATACGAACGATAAAAGCAGTGGTCGGTGGTCATTGGTCAGTAGCCAGATAAAAACTGACCACCGACCACTGACCACCGACCACTAATTCTATGACACTCTCCGGCTGGGAAGCGGTCTTCTTCTGGATCTTCGCGATGGGCGCGGTGATTGCTGGCCTGCTGACGATCATGGCGCGCAATGCCGTCCACTCGGCGCTGTTTCTCATCTCGGCGCTGGTCTCCGTGGCGGCCCTCTTCATCTTGCTCGACGCGGAATTCATCGCGGGCGTGCAGATCCTCGTCTACGTCGGCGGCGTGATGGTCCTGTTTTTGTTCGTCATCATGCTCGTCAATGTCGGCGCCGAAGAGCGCGGGCGCGAGCTACTCTTCAATCGTCCGGCACAGGTCACGGCCAGCCTCATCTTCTCGCTACTGCTCTCGTTCGGCCTCATCTTCGCGATTAACCAGGGATGGGCGGGACTGCAACAGCGCGATGAGGCCGCGATCTCACAGACTAGATCGGTGCGCGCCGTACGGCAGCAGGATCTGCCGCTCGCCGCAACGCGCACGATGCGGATCTCCGAGGATACCGAGCGCGTCGGCGCGAGCCTCTATCGTTATGCCGCCCTGCCTTTCGAGATTGCGAGCGTGCTGCTTCTGGTCGCCATCGTCGGTTCCGTACTGCTGGCGCGCACCGCGAAACAGGAGCAGGCCGCGGATGATCTTGATCCGGCGGTGTTGGAAGAAGTGGTACGCGCCGAGACCGAGGCTGAGGAAGCGGCGGTGTGAAGGTAATGTCCTGCGAGGTGAACGCCCTATGATCGAGTTTTTTGCGCCCGCGCTGTTGGTCCTCCTGCAGGAGGCGGCGACGACGAGCGTCGGTCGCGCCGCCCTCATCAAGCAGGGCCTGCTGGAGCCGGACCTGTCGAAGTTTCTGTTGATCGGCGCGCTGCTTTTCGTGATCGGCATCGCCGGCGTTCTGACGCGCCGCAACATCATCATCATTTTCATGTCGATCGAATTGATCCTCAATGCGGCCAACCTTAACTTTATCGTCTTCGCGCGCTACCTGCAGGACACGGGGAACTTAAACGCCGTCGCCGGGCAGGTTTTCACCGTTTTTATCATCGTCGTCGCCGCGGCCGAGGCGGCCATCGGTCTGGGCATCGTCATCGCCCTCTATCGCAATAAAGAGACGATCTTTGTTGACGAGATTGATCTCATGAAATGGTAACGATAAAAGCAGTGGTCAGTGGTCAGTGGTCGGTGGTCAGTTTTTATCTGGCT
>JANOGZ010000385.1:0-4428 GCA_031406255.1 Pyrinomonadaceae bacterium
AAAGACGATGCCGAAGCGACCGCGCAACGGCGCCGTGATCATCCCGGCGCGCGTCGTCGCACCGACGAGCGTGAATTTCGGCAGGTCCAGCTTGATCGATCGCGCGGCGGTGCCCTGCCCGATCATGATGTCGAGCTGGTAATCCTCCATCGCCGGATAGAGCACCTCCTCGATGGCCGGATTGAGGCGGTGAATTTCATCAATAAAGAGAACATCGCCCTCCTGCAGGTTGGTCAGGAGCGCGGCCAGGTCGCCGGATTTTTCGATCACCGGCCCGGAGGTCGAACGCATTTCGGCGCCCATCTCGTTGGCGATGATGTGCGCGAGCGTTGTTTTGCCGAGCCCGGGCGGCCCCGTCAGGAGAACATGATCGAGCGCCTCGCGCCGCCCCAGCGCGGCGCTGATAAAGATGCGCAGGTTCTCGGTCGCCCGCTTCTGCCCGATGTATTCGGCCAGACGAGTCGGGCGCAGAGACAATTCGAATCGTCCTTCGTCGTCCATGTTCGTCGGGTCGCGGACGCTCACCGGTTCGAGTTCATCAGACATAAATCACAGGGATACGAGCGGCCGGAGCCTGCCGGCGACGCCGTCCGGGCATAACGCTTCTCCCGCCGCATCTTCTTCATCCTTTTGAAAGCAGGCGCAAACTGCGACGCAGGAGAAGCTCGACGGTGAGTTCGCCGCCATCGGTCACGGCCTGCGTGAGCGCTTTTTCGGCCGCCGGCTTCTGGTAGCCGAGATTGAGCAGCGCCGAGAGCGTATCCTCACGCAGCGCGTCTTCGGATGGCGGTGCGCCCTTCGCCTGCGCCGCCAGTTCTTCCTCGAGCGCGGGTGATGAAAGCGCCGCCATCCGGTCGCGCAGTTCGATCACGAGCCGTTCGGCGGTCTTTCGTCCGACACCCGGAATCGAGGTCAGGCGCGCGAGATTGTTGGTCCGGAGCGCCGTGATGATCTCATCGGCGCTCATTCCGGAAAGCATCGCGATGCCAGACTTCGGGCCGATCCCGCTCACCGAGATCAGCAGCATAAAAAGCTCGCGTTCGCGCGCCGTCCGAAAGCCGTAGAGTTGCAGCGCATCCTCACGAACGTGCGTGTAAATGCGTAGTGAGACCTGCCCGCCGATCTCTTCCAGATCGTAGAAGGTCGTCACCGGAATGGTGACTTCGTAGCCGACGCCGCCGACATCGAGGATCACACTGGTTGCCTGTTTAGCGAGTAAAGTGCCGGATAAGTGCGCAATCATGCTTTGTTAGTGTCGAGTTCAAGTCGCGAGAAGAGAATTTCGGGAGCGTCTCGGATGTTACGCCCGCGATTGTAGTAGAAGTATGCGGGCGACGGCAACGCGCGGGGTTCTTTTCGCCTCTGTATACAAGGATGAAATCGGCGGCGGCCGATTTGGAGAAAGGCCATCGCTGGTCTTTGTCGCTTGAGGCCAGTTGGCGCTATACTGCAACCATCACGCGGGGCAAAGAAATATAATGAAGTCGGAGAAAATATCTGAACTCACGACCAACCGTCTGAGTGTTTACTTGCGGTGCTTGAATTTACTGGCCGACGCCGGGATTAACACGATCTCTTCGCAGGCGCTGGCGGATCAATTCAATCTTAATTCCGCGCAGATCAGAAAAGACCTCGCTTACTTCGGCGAATTCGGCGTGCGCGGCGTCGGCTACTCGGTGGCTGGGTTGCGTCAGCATCTGACGGAGATTCTCGGACTCGACAATCCACACCGGGTCGGTATCGTCGGCGCGGGAAATCTGGGAACCGCGCTCGCCAATTACAACGGGTTTACGGCGTCAAACTTCACGGTCGTCGCGCTCTTTGATAACGATAAAGCGAAGATCGGGCGGCCCGTCGGGCGCGCCGAGGTGACGGTCCATGATGTGCGTCGGCTGGCGCGCGTCGTGCGTGATGAAGAGATTGATGTGGCGGTGATCGCGGTGCCGGCGCGCGTCGCGCAGCGCGTCTTAAATCAGGTGATGTCGGCGGGCCTGAAAGCCATCCTGAACTTCGCTCCCGTGCGCCTGCATGCGCGGCTCGGCGTGAAGGTGAAAACCGTTGACTTGACAATCTCTCTGGAGAGCTTATCGTATTTCCTGACCCGACCGCAGATCACCTGCGTCACCAATCCGCGCAGCATTCTTCCTTACGAAGAGATCGCGCAGCGTGAGGAACGCGAATTGTAGAGCAATCATCAGGCAGTAAAGGAGTACTCACATTTATGCTGAAGAGAATTCTGCCGTTCATCCTGACCCTGACGTTCGGCGTCGTCCTGGGAAGCCTTCTTAATTTCGCCCGCCCGCGGGCGACCGGCGCGCCGCGAGCGATGGACACGCCGACCATTTTTTCGGGACGCGGGTGCAGTAGCAGCAAACGCGCGCTGTATATGCGCCGGACGATCGATGATGCGCCCCGCCCCGTGATCCTCTTCAAGCCCGAGCCGCGTTACACGGAAGCCGCGCGTAAAAACTCCGTGGCGGGCCTTGTCAGATTGAGCGCGACGTTTGGCGCCGACGGCAGAGTCTCGGATGTTGAAGCGCTGACGACGCTGCCCGACGGTTTGACGGAGGAAGCCATCCGGGCCGCCGAGGGAATCGTCTTCAAGCCGGCGGCCATCGGCGGCGATCCCGTCTCCATCAGGAAAAACGTCGAATACGTTTTCAGTATCCGCTGAGACCGCACGACGCGCCGCCGAACCTAAGAAATGGATGAGCAGACCGCACGACGCGAGATCGTTCGCGTCGGCCGCTTGATGTATGATCGCAGCTACGTCGTCTCTTCCGACGGCAACGTGAGCGTGCGTCTCGATGACGGGCGCATCGTGGCGACGCCGACGATGACCTCGAAGGGGCGGATGACGGAAGACGCGCTCGCCATCACCGATATGGACGGCGTACCGCTCACCGACCGCCGCGCATCGAGCGAGCTCGCCATGCACCTTTTGATTTATCGCGAGCGGCCCGAAGTACGCGCGGTGTGTCATGCGCACCCGCCGCACGGCACCGCCTTCGCCGTCGCCGGTCTCGCCATTGATCAGCCCATCCTGTCGGAAGTGATTCTGACTCTCGGGTGCGTGCCGCTCGCCGCGTACGGTACGCCCTCGACCGACGAATTGACGGAGGCGATGCGTCCGCTCGTCAAACGCCACAATGCTTTGTTGATGGCCAATCACGGCGCGGTCGCTTATGGCGCGGATTTGTGGCAGGCCTTCGACCGCCTCGAGACGCTCGAGCACACGGCCAGGATCGCGATCCTGGCGCGCCTCCTCGGGGGGGGGCAGAATCTTCCGGCGGATGCCATCGAAAAGTTGATCGACGTGCGCGAGAAGGCCGGGTATCTGGATGAGGGCGCGCGCTGTCAGGCGTGCGGCTATCTTCATGAGACGCAGATCCAGTGTTCGACCGGCGAACGCGAGGGGCGCGCCGCCAACGGCCCGCGTGGGAAGACCCCGGCGACGACCTCTAACGGCGCGGGCAAAATCGCTTTGACGCGCGACGAACTCGTCGAATTGCTCGCCGAGGTAACGCGCCTGAAGCGCTGAAAGTTTTATCCTGGAGAACTTTGTCCAGGTCGCTCTAATTTGAATCCTTGATAAGGGAGCTAAAGACGAATGCAAGAAGCACTCGGCATGGTAGAGACGAAGGGACTGGTCGCGATGATCGAGGCGGCGGACGCGATGGTCAAGGCCGCCAACGTCACGCTCGTGGGTTACGAAAAGATCGGCGCGGGCTTTGTGACGGCGATCGTGCGCGGCGATGTCGCCGCGGTCAAAGCCGCGACGGACGCGGGCGCGGCCGCCGCCCGCCGCGTCGGTGAGCTCGTCAGCGTTCACGTTATTGCGCGTCCGCACGGAAGCGTGGATGAAGCACTACCGATCGGCAATAACTAACGGCTCAAGATGATCATCGCGCGCATCCTCGGCACGGTCGTCTCGACGCAAAAGGACGAGCGACTCAAGGGGAAGAAACTCCTGATCGTGCGCCCTTTAAATATCGATGGGTCGGACGCCAGCGGTTACGTGATCGCCGTCGATACGGTCGGCGCCGGCTACCACGAGCGCGTGCTGGTCGTGGCGGGTTCCAGCGCTCGGCTCGCCGAAGGAATGAAAGACGCCCCGGTTGATGCGGCGATCGTCGGGGTCGTGGACACGGTAGATTTTACCAACGATTAGTCTATGCAACTGGCCCGAGTTATCGGAACCGTGGTGGCGACCGTAAAGAACGATTCGCTCGAGGGGCGTAAGCTGCTCGTCATTCAATCGCTCGACGCCGATCTCCAGCCGCAGGGCAATCCGCTGGTGGCGCTCGACGCGATCTTCATTACCGGAGTGGTTTGACCGTTTCGTAAATATTTGTCACGTGATCGCGTGTAACGAACAGCGTTGTAGCGCATCCGAAACGTTTCGGACTAAACATTCCTCATTGACCA
>JANOGZ010000450.1:0-1595 GCA_031406255.1 Pyrinomonadaceae bacterium
ACGATGGCGGCGAGGAAGACGTTCTCGCTCGCCTTCGTGGTGTGGCTGTCGGCGAGTGTCCCGGGGGTCGCGACGCGCACCACCTCACGGCGGACCAGGCCCTAGGCGAGCTTGGCGTCCTCAACGAAGGAGCCCGGGTCACAGAGGAGCCCGATGCGTTCCCGGGCGAACAGCTTCCCCTGCTCCTTGTTCTTCTGGTGGTACTTGAGGGCGCCGCCCCGCTCAATGTCGGCGATCCGCTGCTTCAGGCGCTCGTCGAGATGGGAGAACTCGATGAGCGCGATGTCGCGGAGATGCTCGCCGATAATAATGGTGAGTTTCGCGGCTCGCAGCTCGAAGAGTTGCTCAACCAGTTGATCGAGAGGCTGGTGGAGGAGGGCTACCTGAGCCTGCGCGAAGAACAACTCACCGAGCAGCAGCGCGCCCGCATGCAAAACAGGGCGGGACCGGGGCGGGTCGACGACCCCGCTCCGCGCAACGTCAAGTTTGAAGTGACGGAGAAGGGGCTTGATTTTCTCGGCTACAAGACGCTGCGAAACCTCCTCGGCAGTCTCGGCAAAAGCTCGGTCGGGCGGCACGACACGCCGCATCTGGCGACCGGCGTCGAAGCGGCGCAGATCTCCAAGCTCTATGAGTTTGGCGATACCATCAACCTGGATGTCAACACCACGCTGCTCTCGGCGATCAAACGCGAGGGGCTCGGCGTTCCGCTCAACCTTGAATACCGCGACCTGCACGTCTATCAGTGCGACTACCAATCATCGTGCGCGACCGTCGTGATGCTCGATTGCTCGCACTCGATGATTCTCTACGGGGAAGACCGCTTCACGCCGGCGAAGAAGGTCGCGCTGGCGCTCGCGCACCTGATCCGCACGCAGTATCCGGGCGACTCGCTCAAGGTCGTGCTCTTCCATGACGATGCTGAGGAACTCCCGCTGGCGCGGCTCGCCACGACGCAGGTCGGCCCCTATCACACCAACACCGCCGAAGGGCTCAAGCTCGCGCGCCGCCTGCTGCAAGCGCAGCGCAAAGAGATGAAGCAAATCGTGATGGTGACGGACGGCAAACCGACCGCCTGTTTCCTCGACGGCGATTATGCAGCCGCGATGACCGGAAGAAGGGACGCGCGCCGCAGCAGCGGCAGCAACCAGAGCGCTTCTCAGGGAAGACGACTTTATAAAAACTCGATGGGCCTCGACCCGGTCGTGATGGGCGAAACCTTCAAGGAAGTGCAGGCGTGCCGCAAAGCCGGCATCATGATCAATACCTTCATGCTCGCCAGCGATTATTACCTCGTCGATTTCGTCAAGCAGATGTCGGCGATGACGAGCGGCAAGGCCTATTTCGCCACGCCCGGCAATCTCTCGCAGTTCGTCCTGATCGATTTCCTCAAAAGGAAAAAGAGCCGCGTCAGGTAAGCCTTCAACAGAGCGCCACGAAGTATGAGACCCGTGAACACGAGCGTTAATGCTCGTGTTCACGGGTCTCGCGCACGATTGTCAGTACCGCCCTCGGATAGCGGGCGGGTCTGCCGCTCAGTAACCCGAGGGCGGTACTGACTGACAGGGAGTTAACAGCTCCGGTTCTGAATCCTC
>JANOGZ010000457.1:0-27647 GCA_031406255.1 Pyrinomonadaceae bacterium
CGGAAAGACCTGATGTGAGCCCCCTCAGAAGGAGAATGAGAGTCATGTTTAATTCATTTAATACAATGAAACGAGTCGCACAGGTGAGTTTCGCTACCGACCTGCTTGCGGCCAGCGCCGCGGTCGCCTCCGCGCAGGTGAACACCACCGGCACCGTCACGATGTCCGGGACAACGTCAAAGTTTGTCGAGCTTAACTCGGGCGGCGGCGTCACGCTGACCGGCAACTCGGGCGGCGGCGTCACCACCGATGGCGTAACCAACAGCGCGCTCGCCGTCGTGATCAACCTCGGAGAGATAGGTCCGAGCAACACCAACGCTTTTGTGACCGCCTCGGTTCCGATCAAGATGAGAAGCAACGCCAATTACGTGCTGTCGATGAGCGCCACCGTCGTAAGCACGGCCACCTCCAGCGACCGTGTCTTAGCAGCTGATGTCGGTTTCGGTATCGGTTCGTTCACCCGTCCCGCCGCTGTCGGCGTTAATACAGGCGGCGCCGATACTGATAATACGGCGGGCGATCCGACGCTCGGAGCGAACGGTGCGATTAACGGAGTGAGCGGCAGATTCGAGTATATCAACCCCCGTGGCGACCTGGCTGACTTTGCTGCTTCCACCACTGTCCTGAGCGGTGTGCGCATCATGAACGCCGTGCCGAGAAGCAACACCAACGGTCTCACCGTCCCGGCGATCTTCTCCGTCAAACCGCAGTTCTACGAGAACGGATCGACCACCGCGACGGCGACCTTCACGGTCTCTGCCCCGTAATGACCCGATACGAAAGTCGAGCGCTTGCGTTCGGTTGGGTATGTAAAGTCAAGCGTCGTCGCTCCGAAGGTGGGCTGGCGACGCTTGACCTCGTCTAAGATAACCGGGTTACAACGCTGATGCTGGGCCTTGTGAGGCCAAACGATGACGACCTTACGATCAATTACCATCACGATCTTCTCCGGCCTGCTGCTCTTATGCGCGGCGGGAGAGGCTTCTGCGCAGGGGACGACTTTTGATATCGGCAGCGGCGGCCTCCCGACCATTACGGGCGCGCTTGGCGGGGCGGTCACCGGAACCGCCGACGTCACGCAAAGCCTCGTTGTCACCATTAATTTCGGCGAACTCTCCCCGGCCAACACGAACGGCATCGTCAAGGTCGTCGTCCCGATCTCGATTCGCAGTGATAGTGATTACCAGGTCGCGGTTTCGCTCACCGCGAGCACCTTCGACGCGAATCCGCAGGCGGTGCAAAGATCTGATATCGGTTTCGGGGCGAACAATATCCGCCAGCTCGGAGCCAAGGCGTTCAGCTGCACTAATCATATCTTCAGGGCACCCTTCAATAACGATCCGGCGACGAGCGTCACGCTCGATGTCAATGGTCGCGCGGCATATCCCTCATCACTGGCAAATATAGGTGGCTCGACCGTGATTTTGAGCGGACCGAAGCTGACCAAAGGCACGCTTACCAAGAGAGAAACTACTAACGGTTATGCGTTTGACGCCATCTTTGCGATCAGACCCCAGTATTATGTCTCCGGATCTTTTAACGTCACGCTAACTTTTACCATCTCAGCGGGGCCGTCTGTTCCCTGCTTATGAAGGTGTTATATTATGGCCACAGTAAACAGGATCATCGCACTCTTTATCTTTTTGCTCATTCCGCTGTGCGCTTCTCTGACCGCGTTTGCGCAGGAGTCGCCAAACAGTTCGCCCGGTAATAGTGATCAGTCACAATCCGGCGCTGACCGTGATGGCATCTCGCTGGCCCCGGCCCGCTTCGAACTGGAGATGGCGCCGGGATCAGAAACAACCGTCGTTGTGAATCTCGATTACCACTCGGCCAAAGCCAACGCGCAGGCCTCGCGTCTCGTCGCGAGCCTCAATGATTGGAATATCCTGCCCGAAGGGGAACTGAAGTTTTACCGGGCCGGGACACAGCCAAACTCCGCCAGCCCGTGGATCATCTACAGTCCTGGCGAGGTGTCCGTGCAGCCGGGTAACATTCACACCATCCGCGTCACCATTTCCGTTCCGAAAGACGCCACGCCCGGCGATCATCTCGCGTCGCTCGTCGTGGAGCAGAGACCGGACGCCATAAAACTGAGTAGTAATGCGAAGCAGATGCTGATCCGCTTTCGCATGGCGGCGATGTTTTATATAAAAGTGCCGCAGTTGACGCGCCGGGGGACGCTGGAAAATTTGAAGGCCGCGACTGGCCCGGAAGGAATCATCATCACCCCGACGCTCAAGAACGAAGGTAACAGCATGGTACGACCGATCTCTTCGGTTAAGATCACCGATTCGACCGGCCTCACCGTCGCGGAACTGCCCGAGAGCGAATCGCTGCCCGTGCTGGCCGGCTCCGAGTTGAGCCACCGGCTGGTGATCGAAAAGACTCTCGCGCCGGGCACCTATTCAGTCCGGTACAGGGTTGACTTCCAGGGTAACGGTAAAGTGACGGAAGGCGTAACGGATCTGATCGTTAAAGATGGTGCGGAGCACCGGTCCGCGCGGGCGGTGAACTGACAACCCATTCAACTTTTAACGTCCGAGCGACAGCCAGCATGACCTCTCGAAACTGAGGCTCCATGCTGGCTGTTACGATATTTCGGACACTTAAAACGTCGGGCTGAAGCCTGAACCCCTCACACGCATATCCAAAACTCGATCGCAGCAGAGGCGTGCTCGCGCGTCCGCAAGCTGCCTGATAATTCGATTGATTTATGCCGGTTTTTGGAGCATAATTTGCGCGGAGGCGTGTAGCTTCAAGTGGCTGGAAAAGACTGTTCATTTTGGGAAACGTTTATCCCATGAGCATATCTCGGTTAACGATTGAAGAGAAAACCTCTGGTCGGCGTCTCGATCGTCCGGCACCGCTTCGGACAACATATTTCGAATGCGAGAAAATAGATAGGTGCTTTTCCCGTTGTCATATAGCAATTATCTCGAAAGGCTCGGCGAGCCACGTAACCTTGTGGACATCGCCCTCGTCTTCGTGATCGTGTACGCAGTGTTAAAGCTCGTGCGCGGGACGCGCGCCGTGCCGATGACAGCGGGAATTGCGGCCGTGGCGCTCCTCTACGGTCTGGCCGTCAAGCAGGGTTTGGCCACGTTGGAATTCGTCTTGAGCAGCGCGTTGCTCTATGTCGGTGTAGCGATCATCGTACTCTTTCAAGCGGAGATCAGGCAGGCGCTGATCTCGTTCGGCAACCGCTTTCGGCTGCCGTTTTTGCTTCGCCATCGCGGTCAATTCGGCGAGGGCGTGTATGATGAGATCGTGCTGGCGGCGACGACCCTCGCTTCGACGAAGACAGGAGCGCTGATTGTGATTGAACGCGCCGTCGGCCTGAAGAACGTGACGGACGGGGGCGTTCGCCTTGACGCCGAGTTGAGCTACGACCTGCTCGTTACGATCTTCAATCCCGCGACGCCGCTGCACGACGGCGCGATCGTCGTGCGACGGCACCGCGTGGCCGCCGCCGCCTGCTTCTTGCCGCTTACTTTGAACCCCCTGCTGTCTAAAGACCTCGGCACGCGCCACCGCGCGGCGATCGGTATTACTGAAGACTCGGACGCGGTCGCCGTCGTCGTCTCGGAAGAAACGGGGCTGATCTCTTTCGTGCAGGGCGGGCAGATCAGGCGCGGATTGGATGCCACTAAATTGCGCGCGCACATCTTTGAAGCGCTCGAAAGCCCCGAACATCGCCGCGAAAAAGAGAAGAAACTGGCTGAAGCGGAAACCGAAACGAACGAGGCGATTTCAACGTAAAGAAAAAATCTCGGGACTGAGAGCTTTATCCTTTCCCCCATGCTTTCGCTCCGGCTCGCGATCCTTTAAGGATTCTTCCTGGCTCCTAAAATGCCTTACCGTGAAGCGGACAAGAGAGTTGTCGGCAACGCGCAGCGCATGGTACAGCGCTGGCTGCACTCCGCTTTATTTGAGGACTGGGGCTTAAAGCTGCTCGCGCTGGCGATCACGCTGGGTCTCTGGTATGGAGTAACGGCGCAGCGGGCGCCGGCAACGGTTCGGCTGCGCGGCGTGCAGCTCACCTTCGTGCTGCCCAGCGACATGGAGATCAGCAACGACCCGCGGGAAGAAGTAGAGGTTATGCTGCGGGGCAGCCAGCGCGCCCTGAACGGGCTGATCGGGCGCAATCTCGTGGCGAGAGCGGATGTGCGCAGCTACAAACCCGGCGAACGCGTCGTGCGGCTTTCACCAGACCGGGTCGCCATCGAACTGCCGGAGGGTGTCAGTGTCGAAAAGATCGAGCCGGGCAACGTGCCACTACGACTTGAGCGGCGCGTCGAACGCGAAGTTGATGTCGAACCACGCCTCGATGGCCAATTACCCGAAGGGTATGAACTGCGCGGCGTGCGCGTCACGCCGGGCAAAATAACGTTGCGCGGACCGGAAAGCCACGTCAGCGCGCTGGACAAAGCGCATACCGAGACCATCTCGCTCGACGGCCAGACCGAGAGCTTTAATGTACCCCAGGTCGCTATTGATATCTTCGACCAAAAGGTCGTCCCGCTCGATGCGGTCGTCACCGTTCGTCTGGATATCGGTGAAAAGCGCATGGAAAAGAGCTTCACCGGCGTCCCGGTGCGCGCCGCCAGCGGCGGCGAAGAAGCGCGCCCGGCGCGCGCGAGCGTCGTGCTCCGGGGTGCGCGTTCGGTCGTCGAAAAACTACGCGACGAGGATATCAAAATCTTGCTGGAGCAAACAGCGGACGGCTCTTTAGTGCCGCGCCTTTCGTTGCCAATAGGTATGGAAGCCAGCGTCGAGCTAATCTCCATCAGTCCTTCCAAATTCTCCCTTGATAGATAGATCAAAAAACGTCGTCTCACGGCGAGCCAAAACACTGGGTCCCAAATATTTAGCATGGGCTGCGGGTCTCCCGCTTCGAAGCTCGAACTTATGAAGAAACTTTTCGGTACGGATGGCATGCGCGGCGAAGCGGGACGCTTCCCGCTCGATGCGGAAACAATGCGCCTGACGGGACGCTCACTGGCCAACCACTTCGCGGCCAGCATCGGTAGAACTCCGCGCCTGGTGATGGGCCGGGACACGCGCGAATCAGGCGCGTGGATTGAAATCGCGTTCACCGAGGGCGCGCAAAGCGCCGGGGCGGTGTGCGAGTCGGCGGGGGTAATCACGACGCCGGGTGTCGCCTTTCTCGCGCGTTCTCTGCCGGCAGATGCCGGCATCGTCTTCAGTGCCTCACACAATCCATACCAGGATAATGGAATAAAAATTTTCGCTGCCACGGGCCGCAAACTCGACGACGGAATGGAAAGATTGATAGAGGCTGACATTTACGCCCTTCGAAGAGAAAAAGGCTCCGCGGCCGAAACAGCGGACCCGCTAGCCAGCGAAGTCGCGACAACCGTCTGGCGCGCCGGTGAAGAGGATGAAAAAGCCGCTCGTTTGAGAATGCTTTATCTGGACCACCTCGCCGAAGAAACGGCCGCCGGGCTCAGGCTGGACGACTGGAAGATCGTGCTGGACTGCGCCAACGGCGCGGCTTCGCAGCTCGCTCCGGCGCTCTTTCAGCGGCTCGGCGCGCAGGTTTGCGCCATCAACAATGCGCCCGACGGGCGTAATATTAATCTCGACTGCGGCTCGTTGCACATGGAGCATCTGCGTCGGAGAGTCATTTCTGAGAAGGCGCTGCTGGGTGTTGCTTTCGATGGCGACGCCGACCGCGCGCTGTTCGTTGATGCGCGGGGAGAGATCGTTGACGGCGATGCGACGCTATGGGTAATGGCGGCGCGTCTGGCAGAGCGCGGTGAACTGACGGGCGGGCGCGTCGTTGCGACGGTGATGAGCAACATCGGCCTCGAGATCGCCCTGCGGGAGCGTGGAATCGAGTTGCTGCGGACGGATGTCGGCGATAAATATGTGCTCGATGAGCTCATCCGAACGGGCGCAACCGTCGGCGGCGAGCAATCCGGCCATATTATTTTTCCGCGCGTTAGCCTGGCCGGTGACGGCATGCTCACGACCATTTACCTGCTGCGCGCGATGCGTGAGGCGGGACGCGCTCTGCACGAGTTAACCGAAGGCTTTACGCGCTACCCCCAGGTGCTCGTCAACGTGCGCGTGCGCGAAAAGATTCCTTTTCAGGAAGTGGCGGCGATCGCACGTTCCGTGCGCGCAACGGAAGCGGCGCTGGGCGGCGGCGGACGGCTGTTGCTGCGCTATTCGGGTACCGAGCCGCTGGCGCGGATCATGATCGAGGGTGAGCGACAGGACCAGATAGAGCGGCTGGCGGAGGCCGTGGCGAGCGCGATTGAACAGACTCTCGGGACCGCATAATAAAGCCTAGGGAGAAAATTCTACGCGGATGTCAGTGTAACTATTACACGGCAAGCCGGCCTGTCGTCGGCGAGGAGCCGGTCCGCAGTCGCAAAAACCGCAAAATGCCGGGAAATTCGCAATGTTGGTCGGAGGGGGGAAATTTATCTTGCATGGCATGAACGTTGCGATGTATATTGCGGGGCAAGAGAGACGGTTGGTGGATCCTCCGTCTCAGTGGTTGCTGGGGTGAGGACAGTAACCACGAATTAGAACTGGCGTGGCATTCCCCAAGTTTGCCGCGCCAGTTCTCTTTTGCGTCAGGCTCTGGCACGGCTCGCCCTCGATCATCCCGACCTTTTCACCCGGTTTAAACGTGCTACAATCAGCGCCGGTTTCCCAGCCTCTTTATCTATTATCTTCTGGCTTGATGAGCGCGCAGGACATCTCCGCCCGCAATGGACAAGAGCGACTACCGCCGCGAGTATGCCGCCTACTGCTCTGCGCTTGAGCGCGAGCGATATAATTATCATGCCGGTGTGCGGCCCGGGTTACAACTCGAACCAATCTACGACCGCTACGCCGACCTGTGGACGCAAGAGGCGATTGCCGACCTGCACCACACGTGGAGCGAAACACCGGCTCAATTTGAGACCGAGCGCGCGGGCCTGCGCGCGCTCATGGGCGCCGCGCGCCTCAACTATGCCGACCGGCGCGCCCGTGAAGTGACCGACGAGCTATCGCGTTGCGTCGCGGGAGCACGCCTTGAATGGGATGGCGAGGATCTGGCCGCGCACGAAGCGCAGGATCGGATAACAGAAGAACCTGACGCGGTGCGCCGCCGCGAACTCGCGGCACGCTGGCTCGATGCGGTGCGCCGCTGCGACGACCTGCAGGCCGCCCGTTTCGAATCTCTTCAGGAATCGGCGCGCCTGCTCGGCTTCGGCGCTTATCACACGCTGTGTGAGGATGCGGCGGGCATCAGCTATGAAAAGATCGCGGCGTCCGCCGATCTCTTTCTTGAGCGTACCGCCAACGCGTATATGTCTCATCTGTCCGAGTGGACGGCACGCCAACTTCCTCCGGCGGCCCCGCGCGACAGACCCTACACCGATAGTCTGGTCTTCAGACGACTGGCTTGGCTGGATCATGTCTTCCCGGCGCATAAGCTCCAGGCCAGCTATCGTGCGACCCTCGCGAATCTTGGGATCAGCGCAGAAGCGCAGAAAAATATCCGAATCGATGAAGCGCGGCCTTCGGATAAGGGCCGCTCGGCCTGTTTTGCGACCAGCCCTCCGCAGGATGTACGTCTCGTCGTTGGCGCGCACAGCGGCGCCAACTCGTATCTGGAATTTTTTTATGAAGCGTCGCGAGCGCAGCACTTCGCGTGGTCATCGAGCGAGTTGGCGGCGCGTCATCCGGAGTTTATCTATGCGCCCGACGACGCGGCGCGCAGCGGACATGCGTTTCTATTCTGCCATCTCCTTTTCGATGCCCTCTGGCTCGCTGATCATCTGGGCGTCAGGCCGACGGAGGCGCATCCGATCGCGCGCTCGATCGCGCTCCGAGAGGCATATGAAGTCCGTTGCTGCTGCGCAAAATTGCGCTATGCGTTCGCCCGCAGTGATTCGCGAAGCGCCTCGCGTTCCGAACATCTGGCGGAGACTTACGCCGCCCTTCATACGGAAGCGTCCGGTTTTCGCTATCGCCCGGAGATGTATCTGCTCGACTCCGGAGGCGAAGGCCTGGCGGCGGCGATCTCCCTGCGGGCGCGCCTCTTTGCCGTCGCCCTCAATGAACACCTGCGCGCGCGCCACGGTTATCGCTGGTGGAAGGCGCGCGCCGCTGGTGATGAGTTGATAGATATGTGGAACACGGCCGCACGCCACCCGGTCGAGGAACTGGCCGGGCTGACAGGCATCGGCGAGTTGGACTTCAACCTTCTGGGCGACACGTTGATGACGGCGATGAAAGGTAATAATTGAGAAGTGAGGCGCGTGCATGTGCGCTTTGGCGCGCGAGAAAGCTACTTTATCGAGATCGGCGCGGGCGCTCTTAAAGATCTGGGCGAAACGGCACGGCGCGCTTTGCCACAATCCGCACGCCGTCTGGCGGTGATATCCAACCGAAGGGTTTTCTCTCTCTATGGAGAGCGGGTCTTGGGAAGCTTAAGGTTGGGAAATTTCAGCGTGACACCGTGGCTGATGGGTGAGGGCGAACGCTACAAAACGTTTCGCACGCTGGAAAGCGCCCTGCGCTTTCTTGCAGAAACGAAATTAGGGAGGAGCGACGCGGTGATCGCTCTCGGCGGCGGTGTGGTGGGTGACCTCGCCGGATTGGCCGCCGCCCTTTACTTGCGCGGCATTGCCTATCTACAAATTCCCACGACGCTGCTCGCACAGATTGACGCTTCGGTTGGCGGCAAAACCGCGGTCAATACGAAGCAGGGAAAAAACCTGATCGGCGCTTTTCATCAACCCCGCGCGGTCGTGGTAGATACCAACACTCTCGACACCTTGCCGCCGCGCGAACTGACCGCCGGCTGGTGCGAAGCGATCAAGCACGGTGCGGTGGGCAGCCGTCGATTGTTTGAGCAGACGCGGCGCTTCCTGATGCAAAAAGAGCGCCTCCGCTCAGGTCACGCGGAGCAGATCGCAGACCTGATCGCCGCGCAATGTGCTTTCAAAGCGAAGATTGTGATGAATGACGAGCGCGAGCAAATCGAGCGCACGGATCACCGCTCGCGGCGCATCCTGAACTTCGGTCATACGATCGCGCATGCGCTCGAAGCCGCGACCAGCTTCACGCGCTTCCGGCATGGTGAAGCCGTCGGCTACGGCATGCTGGCGGCGGGTGAAGTCTCCGTCAGGCTAGGCTTGCTTGCGCTTTCGGAGTTAGAATCGCTGCGCGAGTGCGTGCGCCTGGCAGGACGCTTGCCCGGCGCTGATGATCTGGACGAGCGGATGATTTTAGAGCGGGCGCTCGCTTCGGATAAAAAAGCAGTTGACGGCCACGTCCAGTGGGTGTTACTTGAAAGGATAGGACGCGCGTGCATCGTGGGCGGTAGAGATATCTCGCCGCACCTCGTGCGGGCCTCACTCCGCGCTGCTTTGCGGCATAACTCAAAGGGAGGAGAGTGAGAAAATAGCGAATGACTCTTTTAGATAATCCACCTCAGAACCGAGGTCGTTCTGGTGAGCGTGGCGGAGCACGCCTCAAATTACTCGTCATCATCTTCGTGATTACGGTAGCTGGCTATGCGGCTTATCAGTACCTGCCGGTCGCGCTTAAGGCAACCGCCTACAAAGACTATATGCAGAAGACGGTAAATGTGGCGACCGCTTCATCACCGGCACAAACACCCGAGTGGGTTAAAACACAGCTCCGAGCAGGCGGGGAGGAGTACGGTATACCCCTCGATGCGACCATCGAAGCTCAGCAGCGCGATGGCCGGATGGAAGCGCATGTCAGCTTTACCCGGGATGTTCCACTGCCCGGATATGTCTATCAGTACAATTTCGATCACACGGTCAAAAGCGCCGCCTTCCTGACCAGATAAACAAGGCCGTCTCAAGGAAGACGGCCTTTGTGACAATGAATTTGAAAAACTGGTCCCGCGGTCGAGCAATCTTGCGCCCTCACGACACCCTTAACCGATCAGGCACCGGCCCTCTGCAAGTGAACAAGTCCTCCGCCATCGTTTCCCGGGGCAGTGGCGGCCAGCCATGTCGTCGGACACACGCCGCAGCGCGTACACGAATCAACCGATGGGCACGGAGCGGTTGAACGAACCGCCCCGGCGCGCTCGTGTTCCTGCTGCATGAACTGACGCGAAAGACCTGTATCAACGATCTCCCACGGCAATATTTCCGAATAGGGGCGAGCGCGCCCCGTATGAGACGCCGGATCAACGCCGGTTTCGCGCAGCGCCGCTTGCAGATCACCTCGTGTCCGCGTCATCGCTTCGATAACGCGCGCGACGGAGCGATCACCCAGCGAGAACAGCGCCTGTTCGTGCGCGATCCGCGCCGACATGACGCGTACTTCCGTATTCGGGATGCGCGCCAGCGACTTGCTCAGCCACTTCAGGCGACGCTTCAATTCCTTTTCTTCGCAGATCGGCTCCCACTGAAAAGGCGTGTTCGGCTTCGGCACAAAGCCATTCAACGCCGGAATGATTTTTCCGGCGCGACCGAAACGCTTTCCCGCTTCGAGCATCCGATCTTTAATACGCGCGACGAGCGCGACCATCTCTTCGAGGTCGGCATCGGTCTCGGTCGGTAGTCCGGCCATCAGATAAAGCTTGAGGGTCAGCATCCCACGGTCGAACACCGCTCCGCAGATATCCACGATCTCATCGTTGGTGAGGTTCTTGTTGATCACCTTACGCAGGCGATCCGATCCGGTTTCGGGGGCGACGGCGATCTGCTGGTCACGCGATTCGACGAGCGCGTCGAGCAACTCGTCTGATATCTGGTCGAGCCGCAGGCTTGAGACAGAGATGCGGTAATCCATCTCGCGCAGGCCGCGGAGGATTTCGCTGATCTCCGGATGATCGCAGACCGCGGTTGACACCAGCCCGATCTTGTCGGTGCGCGCGCGCCACGCGGCGGCCTTCGCCAGAACGTCGCGTGCCGGCACGACGCGCGGCGGCCAGTAGTTAAAACCGGCCCAGCAGAAACGGCACCCTTGCGAACACCCGCGTGAAATCTCGACGAGAAAACGATCGCCCATCTCGGCCTCCGGCGCCCAGATGACGGTCGAAGGAGCAAAGACCTCTTCACCTTTCAAACGCTCGGCCACTTCTCGGTCGCCGCGACGGATCGCGCGCCGGAGGCTTCCTTCCTTCGGATTCAGGGCCTCGACCATGCGCCCGACGCGCACGGGCACGTCGGGGCCTTTGGGAGTGTAAGCCTCGATCGTGCCATCAGGCTGATAGGTCACATCGTAGAGTGAAGGGACATAAAATCCGCGCCCGCCGCGCGCCAGCGCAAGCATCAAGTCTTCCTTCGATCCTTCATGATCGAAGATCACATCGACGAGCTTCGGCGCGAGGATTTCTCCTTCGCCGACGGCCACCACATCCGTAAATTCGGCGATCGGCTCGGGATTGAGAAAAGACGCCGCGCCGCCCATCACAATGAGCGGGTCATGATGCGTGCGATCGCGCGCCCACAGCGGAACGCCGCTCAGCCTGAGCATGCGCGCCATATTGAAGTAATCCGTCTCGAAAGAGATCGAGAACGCGATCACGTCAAAATCGCGCACCGGCCGTTGCGTCTCCAGTGAAAGAAGAGGCGTTCCGGTCTTTTCGTACTCGCGCAACTCCTGCTCGTCGGGCAGAAAAACGCGCTCACACGAAACCTCCGGGATGTTATTGAAAATCTCGTAGACCGCCTGGAATCCGAGATTCGCCATGCCGACGCCGTAAACGTTCGGATAGCACAGCGCGATGCGAAGTCCGGCCGCGCCGTCCTGGCGAATCCAGCCTTCTTCAGCGGCGAGCTTCCGTCGGCAACTTTCGATAATTCTTTTTGACATAAAGTAAGCGATCAGCCATCAGCATTGGTTGGAACTGACGGCTGTTAGCTGATCGTTGATCGCTTTGATCACTGCCGTGTGCCTTCCAGGAAGGCTTTGAGCTTACGTGAACGTGAGGGGTGGCGCAGCTTGCGCAGGGCTTTGGCTTCGATCTGGCGGATGCGCTCGCGCGTCACCGCAAAATGCTGCCCGACTTCTTCGAGCGTGTGTTCCGAGCCGCCGGTGCCGAGGCCGAAGCGCATCTTGATTACTTTCTCTTCGCGCGGCGTCAGCGTGGCCAGCACCTCATCGGTGATCTCCCGAAGATTCGAGGCGACCACCGCATCGGCCGGATTCAGGATTGATTTGTCTTCGATGAAATCGCCGAGATGCGAATCTTCCTCCTCGCCGATCGGCGTCTCCAGAGAGATCGGCTCCTGCGCGATCTTCAGAACCTTACGGACTTTCGAAACGGGAATGTCCATCTTCCGCGCGATCTCTTCGCTCGTCGGTTCGCGACCGAGTTCCTGCACGAGCGCACGCGAAGTGCGGATCAGCTTGTTGATCGTCTCGATCATGTGAACGGGGATACGAATCGTCCGCGCCTGATCGGCGATGGCCCGGGTGATCGCCTGCCTGATCCACCACGTCGCGTAAGTGGAGAATTTATAGCCGCGCCGCCACTCGAATTTGTCCACCGCCTTCATCAAACCGATGTTGCCTTCCTGAATCAAATCAAGAAACTGAAGGCCGCGATTGGTATATTTCTTGGCGATCGAGACGACGAGACGGAGGTTGGCCTCGATCAATTCGCGCTTCGCCGTGGCGGTCTGGTGCTCGCCGGCGACGATGGCCTGCATCGAGCGCTTGATCTCGACGGGCGAGATGTTTTGCTCGGCCTCGATCAATTGCAGACGGCGCTTGGCGGCATTTATCTGGCGCTTATATTCGCGCTCCTCCTCGGGCTTGATGCGCTTCTTGTTGAGCTTTTCCGTGTAGTTGGTGACATCACGTTCGGCTGAGCGGACATCCCGGTGAACTTTGCGGATCGAATCAATCAGGCGCTGGCGGGCGCGCTCCGTCATATTGAGCTGCCCGATCTCCTGCGCGATTTCGAGGCGCGTGCGCGCGACCTTGCGCCTGAGGCGCAGGAGCTTCTTCGTCTTTTTGCCGCGCGTCAGCTTCTGCTCGGCGCGTAGCTTTTCCCACTCCTTCAGACCGGCGCGGAAAAGCTTGCGGATATTTTGAATGCCTTCAACCGTCCACTGTAGATATTCGTCGGCCTTGTCTTCCTGTCCGGTCAGCTCGGCCTGATCCGAAAAGGTGACGACGTCGCGGATATTGAGCGCGCCGGCTTCCAGCTCTTCGCCGATCGTTATAAGCTCATTGACCGCAATCGGAGACCGCGAGATAGACTTTTGCGTTTTGATCTGTCCGCGCTCGATGCGTTTCGCGATCGAGACTTCGCCTTCGCGCGTGAGGAGCGGAACGACGCCCATCTCGCGCAGGTACAGGCGGACGGGGTCGTTCGTCTTTTCGAGCGCGCCCGCCGATAAATCGAGTTCGATATCTTCGTCGAGCGCTTCGTCAACCTCGTCTGTCGTCGCTGTCGCCGCCGCCTGCTCGATCAACCGCTCATCCGAATCGGCGACGGGGATATTCGAACCTTCAAGCTTTTGCAGGACATCCTCGATATCATCCGGCGAGACCATATTATCCGGCAGCTCGCGGTTGAGGTCGTCGAACGTCAAATACTTTTTGTCGCCGCCCAGCTCCAGCAGCCGCTGCATCACGTCGTCCTGATCTTTCTCTTCAATGCTCAACTTTCATCCACCTCCGCACGGGCCTGCTTAACTCTTCGGGAGAGTATCGCGCGCGTATTCTTTCGTATTTGCTGTCAATATCAATATGCGGCGCCACCGCTCATGGCGGCTCCCGTGGTGCGGGCGATGAGCGCGCTTCTGCGCCGCGTCCACTCCAGATTTTCCATCACCAGTTGATCGCGCCGCGCGGCGTCGCCCGCCCGCTCCGCCGCCATGATCTCCCCGGCCAACTCCTTTAGCCGCCGGTCAATATTCATTAAACGCAGGGCAGCCAGGCAACTTTCGGCTTCCGCCAGCGCCTCATCAGTCGCTTCGCCTTCGGCGCGTTCGCGCTCGCTCATTAGAATAAGCGGCACCAGATTTTCGGCCACCGGATCGCCCGTTGTCGCTTCACCGAGCGTCGCGAAGTCGACTGGCAAACCTTCCCCGTCGATCCGCTTCAGCTCACGAAAAATAATTGCCGTCGATAAGTCCTGGTAGTCCGCCTCTTCGATACGCGGCAGAACGTCGCGACGCAGCTCTTCATCGTGAACGAGCAGTTCAAGCAGGCGCTGTTCGGCAACCGTCGGCGGCGCTGTCTCCGCACGCGCTACTTTCTGTTTGATATCGGAGATCGTGGCAGGAGCGCCGGCCTTCACGGTCTGCCACAATTCTCTACGTAACGTCGACTCATCGACGCGCAGAGCACCCATCACCATATCGAAATATTCGCGTTTCTGGATTCGGTTACGAACGACGCGAACAAACGGGAGCACTTCCTCCACCGCCTCGGCCTTGCCGGCCGGGTTGCGCAGGTCGCGATCCCGCACTGCCTGATCAAGCACAAATTGAATGTGAGGTGATGCTTCTCCTCGCCGCCTGTTATACTCTTCAACGCCGCGCGCTTTGATGAACTCGTCCGGGTCAGCGTTGTCCGGCAGTACCAAGACTTTCACCTCAAAGTCTTCTGCTAGAAGGATTTCGATCGCCCGCTTGGCCGCCTGCACACCCGCTCGGTCACCATCATAATTGACAACCACCTTACGCGCAAACCGCCCCAGTAGTTTCACCTGCTCCGGCGTCAGCGCCGTCCCCAGACTCGCCGCGACGTTGCGCACCCCGAACTGGTAGGGAATGATCAGGTCAAGATAGCCCTCGACGAGGATCGCGAACTTTTTCTTGCGAATCTCCTCGCGCGTCTGATGCAGTCCGTAGAGATGCCGGCCCTTGGTGTAGGCGGCCGTTTCGGGCGAGTTTAAATATTTTGGCTCGCCGCCGGCCGGCAGCGCGCGCGCGCCGAAGGCGACCGCGCGCCCCTGCGCATCGAGGACGGGAAAGATCACGCGCCCGCGAAAACGATCATAAAATCCGCCCGCATCTTTCTTGACGACCAGCCCGCTGCGCTCGATCTCGGCCGCGCTCGCCCCGCGCTCCTTCAGATAAGAGCCGAGACCATCCCAACTGTTCGGCGCAAACCCCAGGCGAAACGTCTGCCGCGTCTCATCCGTAATGCCGCGCTCTTCGATATAGGAGCGCGCCGCGCGCGCCTCTCCCGCGCCCTCTTGCAGTTGTTGTTCCCACCATTCGAGCGCCCACGAATTGAGCTGGATGACCTCTGCGGCCGCGCGTTGCCGCGCCTCAAAACGCCCGTCATCCTCCAGTGCGGGCAGGGGCGTGCCCGTTTTCTCCGCCACGATTCTGATCGCTTCCGGAAAAGAGACGCGCTCGATCTCCATCACGAAGTTGAAAACCGAGCCGCCCTTCTGACAACCGAAGCAGTAGAAAATGTCTTTCGACGGATTGACCGAAAAGGACGGCGTCTTCTCCTGATGGAAGGGGCAGCACGCCATCCAGTTGGCGCCCTTCTTCTTCAGCGTCACGTAGTCTGAGATGACGCGCACGATGTCGGCCTGGCGGCGCAGATCGTCGATGAATGTTTGCGGAAAACGCATTGCTTACCGTCGAAATTGGAGATTCAAGGCTTAACAAAAACTGCATCCCGCTGGTGGTCGCTGCTCGTTTACTGCCTCAACTCTACGAGGGTCGCGCCGGCGCCACCCTGCTCGGGCGGGGCCGGTGTGAAATTGGCGACGTGCGGGTGACCGCGCAAAAGATCGGCGATCGCGCGTCGCAGCGCACCCGTGCCATGACCGTGGATGATACGCACGCGGTCGAAGCTCTGGAGGTAGGCTTCGTCGAGAAATTTATCTACCGCGTCAACCGCTTCATCGGTCGTCTGGCCGATCACCTTTAGTTCGGCGCTGGGGGCTTCCTGCTGCGGAGCGCGTCGCAGTCGTACTTCTGTGCCGCGCGCCGCGGCCATCTGTTGCAGACGCGCGCCGCGGTCACCCGGTGCTTTCTCCGGCGCGCGCTCGAGCAGTTCGAGATTAGTGACCTTTTCCCTGAACCGCAGCGATCCCATGCGTACCTCTGCTTCTCCATCGCTTAAACGTTCGACGACGCCTGTGGTGCCGAGCGTCCGCAGGCGAACGCGGTCGCCCACGACGATTTCGCGCCCCGGTAACAGCGGCTCGCCCTCGGAGGCTGGCGGGGAAAGCGACGCATCGCCCCGCGCCTTACCGCGCCGGACGCCGCGGACGCCGCCCGGTTGCTCGGCGGAAGACGCGGGCGCGACGCGTCGTGCCACTTCGGCGGCGCGTTGCTGTGCTTCGCGGCGCAGCTCCGCCGCGCGGCGCTCGGCCTCGCGCTCGACGCGCGCGCGCACGGCGCGGTCTTCGATCTTGGCGAAAAGCTCCTGTGAGCGTCGCTCGAAATCCGTGACCGCCGCGCGCAGGTCGCGCTCGAACGCCTCCTGCCGTTCACGCTCATGTTTTCGTGCCTGCACGTCGAGCGCCGAGTATTCTTCGGCGACGGCCGCGCGCTCTTCCTCTAACGCGCGCCGCAGGTTTTCCGCTTCCTCCGCTTCACGCTTGATCCGGCGCAAGTAGGTCGCCGCCTCGCGCGCCGATTCGGTGACGCGCGAGGCGGCCACGTTGATGATCTCGGCGGGGAAACCGAAACGCCGCGCGATCTCCAGGCCGGAGGAAGCCCCGGCGACGCCGACGATCAATCGGTAGGTCGGTTCCAGCGTCTTCTCGTTAAATTCGACGCTGGCATTAACCACTCCTTCATCGCTCGCGGCATACATCTTGAGACCGCTGTAGTGCGTGGTGGCGACGACGTGCGCGCCGCAGACGCGGCGGAAGTGATCGACGACCGCCACGCCCAGCGCCGACCCCTCTTCCGGATCGGTTCCCGTGCCGACCTCATCGAGCAGGACGAGCGCGGACCCGACCGTGTCGTGACACACTTCGAGCATGCGGCGGATGTTGGCGACGTGCGCCGTGAAGGTCGAAAGATTGGCGGCCAGTGATTGCCGGTCGCCGATATCCGCGAGCACGCAGGTGTAGAGCGGAAAGCGCGCTCCCCGCGCCGGCACGTGAAGCCCTGATAAAGCCATCAGCGCGAGCAGCCCGGCGGTCTTCAACACGACTGTTTTACCGCCCGCATTCGCGCCGGAGATGACCATCACGGGTCGCTCCGCATCGAGCGTAAAAGAGACGGGAACGACCACGCCGCCCGCCGCGCGCAGGTTTTCTTCGAGCAGCGGATGACGCGCCGCATCGAGCGCGAGCGCGCCCGTTTCATCCACTTCCGGTTCGACACACTGGAAGCGCGCCGCGAGCGTGGCCTTCGCGCCGATGAAATCAAGCTCCGCCACGGCGCCGGCCGCCAGTTCGAGCGCCGGCAACTCGCGCCGCAACTCTTCCGTCAGCGTCAGCAGAATGCGCGCCACCTCGCGCTCCTCGGTTTCGCGCAGAGCCTGCAGCTCATTATTGGAATCGATCGTTTCCAGCGGCTCGACGAAAACGGTCGCGCCGGAGGAAGAAGAGCCATGCGCGACGCCACGTACGCGCCCGCGATGGTCGGCGCGCACCGGGATCACGAAACGATCGTTACGCAGCGTGACGAGCTGGTCCTGAATGGCCTCTTCCGAGCGCCGCATCAAGCCTTCCAGCGAGCGCGTGATTGACGAGCGCAGGCGCGTGATATCAGCGCGGATGCGCGCCAGCTCCGGACTGGCGCGATCATCGAGTTCGCCGCTGGGAAGAATTTTGGAGGAAACGCGCGAGGCGAGCGATGACAGCTGGCGCGGCACTTCGGCGACCACTTCCCAGAGGATCGGGCACAATTCGCGCTCGGCGTGGATCGCCGAGCGCGCGTCGGCCGTCTGCGTGCACAGGCGTGCGAATTCGAGAAGCGTCACGGGTTCGAGCAGCGCGCCCTCGATCCGCAGGCGCGCGAGCGCTTCCGCCGGATCGGCAAGTTCGCCGAAGGACCAGGCTGTCCCGCGCTGTCGCAGGGCGACGCATTCCGTGACGGCCCCGAGCGCGCGGCGCACGCTCGCCAGATCAGAGAGGGGCGCCAGCGCGGCCGCGCGCTCGCGTCCCATCGGTGTCTGCGCGCCGCGCCGGACGAGCGCGCGAAGTTCATCATATTCCAGCGCGGCGAAAGCTTGATCGTTCATAAAGCACGAGTCGCGAATAGCAAATCGTAGTGATAAAAGCGAAAATCCGGCCCTTCTGAAGCGCGATTTTCTACGGTCCACTATAGACGCGATCAGGCGCGTTCACAAAGCAGCGGGAGCGCCGCGGAGATCGCCGAAAGATTTAGTTCGGTGTCGGCCAGACCGGCCTCGGCGACCGCTCGCGGCATGCCCCAGATCACGGCCGAGGCGCGCGACTCGACAATCACGAGGCCGCCCTGCTCACGCACGGAGCGCGCGCCGCGCAGGCCGTCCTCGCCCATCCCTGTCAAAATCACGCCGAGCGCGCCCGCGCCGCAGGCGGTCGCCAGAGAGGTCAGCAGACGATCCGCCGATGGCGCGCAGAAATCATCTGCCATCGCAGGCTCGACGCGAAAACGAAAGCTTCCTTGAGGGTCTTTGATGATTGTCGTGTGATGGCCGCCCGGCGCGATGAAGATGTGCGAGGGCGTGATGAGTTCGCCGTCGCGGGCCTCGCGCACGGCAAAGGGGGTGGTCCGGCTGAGACGTTCGGCGAAGGAGCGCGTGAACCCTTCGGGCATATGAAGCGCGATGACGACGGGCGTGCGGATTTCGGGACGCAGCTCGGCGATGATCTTGGTGACGGCGGCCGGCCCTCCCGCGGAACCGACGATACCGATCAGGCACGCGCGCGGCGTCGGGCTCTGCGCGAAACGCGCCGCGGCGACCAGTGATGACGCATCCTGATCGTGCCGCGCACCGGCGACATGCGCGTGCGCCGCGGCCGCTGCTTCCACACGCTGCCGCAACTCCTGCGCAAACGCTTCGGAACGGATCGCGTAGCGCAGTTCCGGCTTCGTGATGAAATCCACCGCGCCGGCTTCGAGCGCCTGAAACACGCTGTCGCGCTCGCTCCGCCCGCTGCACACCACGACGGGCAGCGGCGCGTTGCGGATCACCCACCGCAGGACGCTAAAGCCGTCCAGTTCCGGCATCTCCAGATCGAGCACCAGTACTTCAGCCCGCCGCTCTTTCAACAGGCGAATCGCTTCGCGACCGTCGCCGGCCAGCCCGACAAGCTGCAGACAGTCGGAGGCCGCCAGTATCTGCGACAGACGCAAGCGGTACAGCGGCGAATCATCGGCGACGAGCAAACGGTAGGGCATAGGACAGCCGTCAGCAATCAGCCGTCAGCAATCAGCTGTCAGCAGTTTGGCCGATAGCTGATTGCTGATAGCTTCTCATTTCTGGTACACCAGATCATTCTGTAAATGCGCGAGGCGGAACGGGACGTTAAGCGTGAAAAGCGATTCGGAAGCCCCCAGCATCAGATATCCGCCCGCGCGGAGCTGGCGGTGAAAGCCGGCGATCGTGTGGCGCCGCGCCGCCATGCTGAAATAGATCATCACATTGCGACAGAAGATCACATCCAGCTCAGAATAAATATCGAAACGGCGACTATCGACGAGATTAAAGCACCCGAAATTAACCATCGCGCGCAAATTTTCCGCAATCAACGATGAGCCATCCGCCTGTGCCGAGAAGTAGCGCTCGCGCCGCGCTTTGTCTAATGTGCGGAAAGATTTTTCGGTATAACGACCGACGCGCGCTTCGGTCACAACACGCTGCGAAAGATCGCTGGCCGAGAGCTCGATTTTCCAGTTCTCGAAGAGACCTGATTCGAGGATCAGCATCGCCAGCGTGTAGGCTTCCTCGCCGGTCGAGCATCCGGCGCTCCAGATGCGAAGGATGCGCGAGTCGCGGTTGCGCCCGGCGATTTCGGGGAGTATCTCCCCGCTGAAGGCTTTCAGCGAGCGCGCCTCGCGAAAGAAATAAGTCTCATGCACGGCCACCGCATCGAGTGCGCGCTGCAATTCATCCTGCCGTTCGCGGTCGAATTGCAGGTAGAGATAATACTGCTCGAAGCCATCGAGATGGAGCGCTTTCACGCGCGGGCGCAGCCGGCGTTCGAGCGTGGCGCGCGCGCTGTGGTCGAAGTACATGCCGGAAGCATGAGAGATCAGGTCGCGCAGGCGCAGGAAAGTCTCCTCATCCATTGCGGGGCGCGCGGCGCGTCCGAAAACGAACGGTCGTGAATTGGGTGAGGGAGGCATAATACTAGAGCGCTTCGGCTACCCGGCGTCCTCGATCAGGGACTGATCTTCTCGTTGGAGGATGAAATCGATAATGGCCGCCGCGCGCGGCGCACACGTTTCGCGTATGGCGCGCAGCTCATCGGTGCGGCCCAGACGGTTAGAAATAAGAAACGCCGCGTAGGCATCTTCAGCCAACATCGGATCTTCATCGTCCAGAGCACGACAGGCCAGCGTGATGCTCTCAGCCGCGCCGCGCGCGGCGAGTGCGCGAAGCGCCGCGCCCCGCACCACCGGCTCCTCTCTGGAAGCGACCTCAAGCAATAGCTTTTGCCCAGACCTTTCATGACACGCGCCGAGCGACTCGACGGCGGCCCGCCGCACAGACCATACTTTGTCTTTAAGCGCCGCGCGGGTGACGGAGAGAACCCGGCGCGACTGATGGCAGTGGGCAAAAGCGAGCACGGCGGCGCGCCTCACTTCCGGCTGCGGGTCGTGTCGCGCGATGTGCGCGATGGTGCGCCACTCTTCCGCATCGGCGGTGGTGCATAAAGCTTCCACCGCCGCGACGCGGCACAGGGGATGAGTCGCCCCCAGGGCTTCGCGCAGATGCACGCGCGCCTGTGCGTCTTCACCATATATCATGCCGAGCGTTACGATCACCTCCGCCCGCACCCAGATATCTTCATCGGCAAGAGCCGCCATGAGCGCGCGTCGGGCCTCCGTGCTGACGTCGCCGCGGCGCATCGCGCGCGCGGCCGCGCGTCGCACGCCGGGAACTTCGTCCATCAGGTGCAAAATGAGTGAGGTGGTGGCGGATGTGGTCGCCTGCCAGTCGCCTGTATTAATGGCGCGCATGCGAACCAGTGAGCTTCGATGATGCTGCGCGCGGGTCAGTTCCTCAGTGGCAGGTGGCTTCCCGAGGCTGTCAAAGAAAGCGAGGCGCGCCAGGGCCTCGTCTTCTTCATCTCCCCTGGGGAGCCCGCCGGCGAGGGATTCGGCGGTTGCGTGCGGCAGGATCGACGCCAGCGTGCCGAGCGTCTCCGCGATCGCGATGAGGGCCACACCACGCGCGGCTGAAAGCTCTTCGGCGCGCATACTCTCTGCCAGCGCGGCGGCCTGATGTGATGCCGCGGCGGCGCGCGAACCGCCGCGCCAGCTTTGTAGCCACTCACGCCCGTGCGCCAGAGCATTGACGCTCGCCTCCAGCGTCTCCGTTTCTGATGCTTCAACGCTGAGTCGCGCCGCCGCTTTAATCGCGGCGAAGCTTTCCACCTGCGAGAGCGCCGCGGCCAGCATCGACCGGTGAGCAAAATCAGATTTGGTGAGTAACGCCTCGATCGTCGCCGGCTCGCGTAAAAGCTCGACGAGCGCCGACTGGGCCGCGTTGCAGGTGACCGGATCGGTGAGCGCCTGCCCGATTACAGCACTGGCACGCTGATCGCCCATCCAGCCGAGCGCAGTGATGCGCGCGCAGGCGCGGCCCGGATCACTCGCGGACGTCATCCGCAAGAGTTGATCGAAGGTCGTCTCGGTCGCAGTTTCGCGAAAGAGGCGGTGCGCTTCGGATCGTAGGCGACGCGCGATGGCGCGCGGCAGCGCGCGTTGGTCGGTGGCGAGAGACACGAGCGCCTACAGGACGGCCGGGCGCAGAGTGCGGGTTGCAGTATACAAATGCTCCGCCAGCGCATGCGCGGCGGGAACGCACGCGAGTTCGGCAAGCGCCGTCGCGGCCGATTCCTGCAAGAGGTCGTTTTCGAGCAGCGGCTCAATATTTCCCGTGGCGCGCGTGTCTCCCAGCTCGCCGAGCGCGCCGACGGCGGCGAAGAGCAGCCAGTCGTTTTTATCATCGAGATGATCGAGCAGGAACGGGGTCGCCTCTATGGAACGAGTGTGGCCGAGGGCCGCGATCGCAGCGGTGGCAAGGTTCGTCTCGCTGTCACGCGTGAGCGGCGCCAGAATCCGCACGGCCGGCGAGCCACCGGCGACGCCCACCACATCGGCGAGACCGATGCGAACCCTCGCCGTCGCATTCTGAAGTTCGGCTTCGATGCGTTGCAGGGCATCGGGCCTGATGCTTTCGAGTCTGACAAGACCTTCAAGCGCGGCGATGGCGGCGGCGCGTCGCCCCGCTCCCGCTCCATCGTCGAGCGCGGCGATGAGGTCATGAAACAGCGCGTCAAGCTCCGCTCTGGCCGGGGTCATCTCACCGGAAGACAGCATCGACGAAATGGCATCCGCCGCGGCGCGCCGCGTCTGCCAGTCTTCGTCGCCGAGCAACTGCACGAGCGCGGACAAATTGCCCGACGCGTCGGACTGACCCGCGCGCGCCACTTGACCAGGCATGGCTTCAAGCGTGGACATCAAAGAGAGTTTCGAGGGCTGGTAGCCAGCCCGCCTGATGTGCTGTTCAGAGTTCACGCTTCGGGCGTGCCCGGTCGCGCCGGCCGCAAACCTGAAGGTTGTACTCTAAATTCTTCATCCTCACGCGGGCAGATTACCGGGTTTCGATTCGAGCTTCGGATTCCGCATGACAGCAGATGTCGCTGAAGCGAAGCCTGGCGCTCGAAGCTTTTTATGACCTTTGCCGGCGGCGCTCCGTGCCCTGCATTGCCGCGCCGAACATCTCTGCCGGATCAAGCACCGCGATCAGCCCCTTTCCGATTTGGACAACACCGCGAACAACGCTTCCGGTATGGCTGAGCGGTGTGACGGCATCAGCGAAGATTTCGCTGATGCTCTCCACGCGCTCGACGGCGAGCGCAAGTTGCTCATCGCCGCGCAATGCGACGATGAAACCAGTGGCCGGAGGTTCCGGTGCTCGCTGGTCGCGCGCCCTCGTGCTGAGGTCTCCGCCGAGCAGGAGAGCAAGCGGATCAAGGAGTGTCCGCATCCGCCCGCGCACGCAAATCACGCCGAGCACGGCCGGTGGCGCATGCGGTAAGGGCACCGGCGCGACGCTTTCTGTCACCCTGTCGGCCTCATCGGCGAACACACCGATGAGCCGCCCGCCCGCCTCCATCACGAGCAGTTCCCGCCGCTCACGCTCGATCGCTTCCTCGGCAAGCCCGAGCGTGCTCGGCAGAATCGCGATATCATTCCAGTTGATCTTTTCTTCCATCGTCAATCGGGGAGCATTGTGAGCGTGAGAGGTCGGGCAACTGGTTTTAGCGAAGCATTTATGGCGCAGCGGCGCGAAGAGCAACCGCAAGAGGGCAAGCCGGTTCTAACATGATGAAAGAAGCGTGTCAACAATTACACCGGGGACGACACCGGGTTCACCCGCATGGCGCTCTGCGCAAAACGGCGCGCATGCTAAGATCAGCATCAGATTTATTCACAGGTCGTCGCAAATTTTAATGCAACCATCATCCCGCGCGAGCGTCGAAAGATGGTGGCGAGCGAGCCGGAGGGTGGAACTGACCGGCCGGCGGTATCAATCATTCATGAGGATCATATGTCGAAAAAATGGTGGCTCCCCGTCTCTGCCGCTGTGATGGTCGCGTTTTTCTGGGCGGGCGGGTCGGTGGCCACGGCCCACTCAACTGTTTCAACTGCGCTGAAAGGTTCTGTCATGTCCCTCCGGCAGCGCGGACGCGTGCGCGCGCCCGAACTCACGGGTGGTCGTGGGTGGCTCAATACCGACCGCCCACTTTCGCTGACTTCGTTGCGCGGCAAAGTCGTGCTCCTCGATTTCTGGACGTACGGTTGCATTAACTGCATCCACATCATTCCGGACCTCCAGCGGCTTGAAGAAAAGTATGCCAATCAGCTTGTCGTGATCGGCGTTCATTCCGCCAAGTTTGATAATGAGAAAGAAACCGACAATATCCGGCGCATCATTCTGCGCTACGGGATCGAGCATCCGGTGGTTAACGACGCCGATTTTACGATCTGGCAAGCCTATGCCGTGCGCGCGTGGCCGACGCAGATGCTGATTGATCCTGCCGGTTACGTGATCGGTAAGGCCGAGGGCGAAGGCAATTACGAGGTGCTTGACGAGACGATCGCGCAAACGATCGAGGAATTTCGGCGGCGCGGTGAACTGAATGAACAACCCGTCAAACTCGCGCTCGAACGGGCGAAAGTAGGCGATCTGCCGCTCGCCTTCCCCGGCAAAGTGCTGGCCGATGCGGCGAGCGACCGGTTGTTTATCGCCGATTCGAA
The DNA here is from genome assembly GCA_031406255.1 of Pyrinomonadaceae bacterium. Taxonomy (GTDB): domain Bacteria; phylum Acidobacteriota; class Blastocatellia; order Pyrinomonadales; family Pyrinomonadaceae; genus JANOGZ01. The sequence continues at coordinate 24,381 of JANOGZ010000457.1, forward strand.
TCATCACCGCATCGTCATCACCAAACTTGACGGTACGCTCGTCGAGACGATCGGAACGGGCCGCCGCGGCGCGACGGATGGAACTTACGAGCAGGCCAGCTTTTACCGCCCGCAGGGCATGGCGCTGCAGGCCGGCGCGCTCTACGTCGCCGATACGGCCAATCATTTGATCCGGCGCGTGGATTTGAAAGCGCGCACCGTCTCGACGATGGCGGGCACGGGCGAGCAGGCGCATGCTTATCCGTTCGAGGCGGGCGCGGCGCGGCGCACCGCGCTCAGTTCGCCGTGGGATTTGCAGCTGGCCGGGAATACGCTCTACATCGCGATGGCCGGCCCGCATCAGATCTGGCAACTCGATCTGGCGCGCGGGCAGGTCTCCGTCTTCGCCGGATCGGGACGCGAAGCGCGCACCGACGGGCGGCGTGACGAGGCGGCCTTTGCCCAACCCTCGGGGCTCGCCACTGACGGTCGCACCCTCTATGTCGCCGACAGCGAATCGAATATCATTCGCGCCATTGATCTCGCCGCGACCGGCGGCGGAGGGGTACGCACGCTCGTCGGCGGCGATCTCTTCGAGTTCGGCGATCGTGACGGCAGCGGCGATAGCGTTCGCCTGCAGCATCCGCTCGGCGTCGTCTTCGCCGGTGGCGCGGTGTTTATCGCCGACACATACAACCACAAGATCAAGCGACTCGATCCGCAGGAGCGGACGGTTAAGACCTTCGCCGGAACAGGCCGGCCCGGACAGCAGGACGGCTCAGGGTCCGCTTTTTATGAGCCGGGCGGCTTGAGCGCGGCGGATGGAAAGCTCTACGTCGCCGATACCAATAACCACGCCGTGCGCGTCGTCGATCTCCAGACAGGGCAGGCGCGGACGCTCGCGATTCGCGGCCTGCGTCCACCACCCGACCAGGACGCACCGACGATACTCGCTGGCGTTGAGGACAGCGCCGCTCCAAAGGGTCCCAATGCCGAGGAGATCAGGCTTGCGCCGCAGCGCCTCCCTGCTGCGGCGACCGGCGCGCTCACCGTCGATGTCGCCTTGCCCGCCGGCTACCACCTGAACCCGTCCGCGCCGCAGCGTTATAAAGCGACGATCGAGCGCGGCGCCGGGCATCTCACATTTGAGAAGGATGCGACTACCGCCGCGCTCACCTCGAAAGATTTACAGCTTCCCTTAAGACTCCCGCTCCGCACGCAGGCGGCCGGGTCGGCGGAGCTTCGCATCGAGCTGACGCTCTACTACTGCCGTGAAGACAACACGGGCACCTGCCACATCAAAACGCTCGCCTGGCGGGCGCCGGTCGAGATCGCCGCCGATGAAACCGGCTCGCGCGAAATCAAGGCCCGGGCCCAGCTCAAAACGCCTTAGGTAGCACGCGAAAGCGGGACGATGGATATCCATCGTCCCGCTTTCGCGTGGTGGCCCGCCGGTTAACTTTTGCCTTCAGTGAGCGAGTTCGGATTCGAGTAGCCCTTCCGTGAGCTCAAGCGCCGAGAGCTTATCCGACGGCGCGGATGGCCGGGGATGAGCGCCAGCGCCGCTCGCTGGCGATCGCTGGGCGTTGGTGGTCGTTCGCGACGCGGCGGAGAGTGCCGATGCCACAAGCGCCACGGCCTCTTCCAGCAGTCGCTGGTGCGTCGGATCGTATTCGGCGAGCGCGGCCGAATAGAGCGCCACGGTCCCGAGCAATTCTTTGTCGCTCAGGATCGGGAAAACGGCGAGCGTGCGATAGTCGGCGAAATGCTCGGCGATGGCCGGCGGCAGATCAAGCTTCGGATCAGTGTTACAAAACGGCTTGCGATTGGCGATTACCCATCCCGTCACGCCCTCGCCCGGCGCGATGTTGCGCCCGCGAAGCAACTCCGCGCGGCGGCCCGCCGCGTGCGTCACGGTGATCGTGCCGGTCTCGACATTGACCAGCGAAGCCGCGCACGAATCATAAGGCACGATGGTCGGTAGCTTCTCCGTAAAGGCGGCGAGGATTTGTTCAGCGCCGCGCGCGTTGCTCACCGCTTTGACAAGGTTATAGAGCGCGTCCAGTTCTTTGTATCCGAGATCGACCTCGTCGGAGGGTTTGCTCTCGACCGCTGCGGCGAGCCCCGCGGCCGGGGCGACCTGCCGTGCGGTCTCGGAAAGCAGCTCGCAAGGTTCGATCCCGAAGGTCGGCAGCGGCGTGCCACGAAGCGCCTGAATTTCGGCCTCAAACTCCGGCAGATGCGTGATAAAGATTCCCACCACGCGCGGGTCATACTGCGTGCCGCTATCCTTCATGATCAGTTCGATCGCCGCTTCGCGCGTCATGCCCTTGCGATACTGACGGTCCTCACGTACCGCGTCGAAGCAGTCAACGACCGAGAGAATCCGCGCTGTCAGCGGTATATCCTCGCCCTTCAATCCATCCGGATACCCTCTCCCGTCCCAGCGCTCATGATGATGCCGCACGACCGGCGCGACGGGGTAGGGAAACTCGACGCGGCCGAGAATCTGCGCGCCGACGATGGTATGGATCTTCATCTGGTCAAACTCGGCGGCGGTGAGCTTGCCCGGTTTGTTGAGAATGTAATCCGGGACGGCGAGCTTACCGATGTCATGCAGGAGCGCGCCGGCCTTCAGCGCTTCGATCTCGGCCTCTGTGCATCCGAGGATCCGCGCCACGCCTCTGGCATAAATCTGCACGCGCAGAACATGCTCGTGCGTCACCTTGTCTTTCGCATTGATCGCGACGGCGAGCGCTTCGATTGTTTCCTGGTGCGCTTTCTCCATCATCCTGATGCGCCCCTGTGCGCTGTTGCGTTGCTGGCGCTGGCCGAGATAGATGGCGAGGAAAATAGGCCCGCCGATCAGCGCGACGGCCAGCACATCATCCTGCAGCGCGAGATACATCAGGCTCGCCCCGGCGCTCGTGGGAAGAAAAAGCATCGGCGCCGTCCACAGGAAATTTTCTTTCCAGGTGCGCATGATCGGATCGCCCTGGCGCAGCGCCAGCAGCGACGAGAGAAGTCCCAGATTCACGATGCTGTGAATAATGCTCGCGACCAGTAGCGCGATAGCGACGGCCGGAAAAGCAGCGGTGTGGCCGTCGCTCGTGACGGTCACACCGTAGTGCATCACACCGTAGCGGAGCACCACGTTGTAGCCGACCGAACCGGCGGCGGCGGCCAGCGACATCATGCCGAGAGAGAACAGATTGCTCGACAGACGGCGAACCGTGCGACGCGATGAGGTGAACCCTTCGATACCGCCGATCACCACGGCCGGGATGA
>JANOGZ010000460.1:0-1299 GCA_031406255.1 Pyrinomonadaceae bacterium
CCCGGCCCCCATGAAGCCCGTGATGACGATGCGCGGCAGGTCGTTTATCTGGGACATTATCTGCATACTACTCGTTAAGGCGCCCCGCAGAGAAGTCTTAACTCTTCCGAACAGAAGCGCCGCCGCCGGCCTGTTTTTGTAACAAAGCCCACCAAACGCTCGGCCGGTCCGCCATTTTACTTTACAAAGGTGAGATTAAAAGCGGCGCCAGCGATCAGGCTTCGGCAAAATTCAGATGCTCAATCTGTCTATATAGCTCAGGTACTGGCAAGTCCACTTTAGACCGTAGCCGCGCACAGCGGCTGCGTGACTAGCATCCTTAAACATTAACAATTGACTATTTTCTCTCGTTAGTTTCCCAAATTAAGGGAAAAGCTCTCAGCAGAAGCTCTGGCGAGGGTCTACCGCACCAAGTTTCGGCGTTAAGTCTCTCTGTTAGGGAAGTCCCAGCCGCGGTCTTGCCCTAGCTTTAACGGAAAACCTCGCACTGCTGTGGCCCTGAATGCAGTGTTTCTCTCGAAAAAGATCCGATGACTTCCACTATAAACTGGCGGAACCCCAGCCACACTCTGAAAAGGAGAGGAATGATGTCCCCCAAGATTGTCCGATGTATTGCTTTATTCTTATTTCTGATGGCCGTGTTTGTTTCAGGGGCAGGAGCATTTCAACAAGACTCGCCCGGCAATAAGGGCGGGGCATCAGGAGCATCTCAAGGGTCACAAAGGTTGGTGATCACGAGAGCAGAGATAAATTTTGAAACCAACCGGTTAAATATCTTCGGTGAAAACTTCGGAAGCACAGTTCCTACCGTCACGCTCGAAGGAACTAAGTTGAGCGTGGAGAGTAGCACTCCCACAAAAATCGTGGTGATCGTACCGACGGGTCTGACACCGGGGACATACCTGCTGACCGTCTCGACTGGGAACTCGAGCCAAGACAATGGCTCGTTTGATGTCACGTTAGGTGCGGCTGGCCCACAGGGACCCAAGGGCGATAAAGGCGACACCGGCGCCACTGGCCCGCAAGGTGAAATAGGCCCCATCGGCCCACAAGGTCCAAAAGGTGACAAGGGTGATCAAGGACTCCAAGGTCTGAAGGGCGACCAGGGCATCCAGGGTGAAAAGGGCGATAAGGGTGACCAGGGTATTCAAGGCATTCAGGGTATTCAGGGTGAGACTGGCCCACAGGGTCTGAAAGGTGATAAAGGTGACCAAGGCCTTCAGGGTGATAAAGGCGAGACTGGTGCTACTGGCGCGACCGGCCCGCAAGGCGACAAGGGCGATCAGGGCCTGAAAGGTG
>JANOGZ010000486.1:0-2519 GCA_031406255.1 Pyrinomonadaceae bacterium
GAACTCTCGCGACCCTGTAAAAGCAGTGGCGCGAGCGCGCTCCATCCCGCGAGGTGGAAATTGATCGCGCGCGGAAAGCGGATATCAGCCCGGTGCGCTTCTCGTCTTGCCCGTGCGCAGGATACACGCCCGGTGAGAGATGGACGCGAATGATGAACGAGTTATCTGGGAGTGTCGAAATGAGTGTTGAATTCCGTCAGCGAACGCCGGCCGAATATGCGCATATCGTCTGGAGGCGCAAGTGGCTGATCATACTTCCGACCATCGCCTTTACCCTCGCCGTCGCGTGGGTCATCTGGCGGCTGCCTAACATCTACGAATCGACCACGCTGCTGACGGTCAGGCCGTCAACCATTCCGAACGCGATCGTGCCGCAGCTCTCCGACGACGATCTGACGATTCGCATCAACAATATCAGTCAGGAGGTCGTCAGCCGTTCCACGCTCGAACCGCTCATCGAGCGTTACAGTCTCTACCGCCCTGAAGTCGCGCGCGGGGAGCCGATGGAAGTCCTCGTCGCGCGGATGCGGACGCGAGATATCCGCGTCAGGATCAACACGAGCCGCAACGACATCACCAACGGCTTCAACATCTCTTTCCGCGGGCCGGATCCCGATACGACCAAGGCCGTGACGGCGGAGCTGGCCGGCAAGTATGTCAACGCGGAGACGAAAGCCAAGACGGAGGAAGCGGCGCAGACCAAGCAGTTCTTCGAGCAGCAGCTCAAGCAAGTCAAGGACGAGCTTGACACCGTCGATCAGCAGCGCCTCCAGTACATGCAGCAGAACGTGCAGAATCTGCCTTCGAGCGCGGGCGCGCTGATCGGGCAGTTAACCGGCCTGCGCGAGAGCCAGAAATCGCTGATCACCGAAATGGGCCGCCTGCGCGATCAACGCGCCGCCGTCAATAGCCAGCTCGGAGACCTCGCCAAGCAGCGCGAACAGGAAATTGATGACATCGCCGCACAAGTCGGCGACCCGAAAGCGACCCTCGCCTACGCCGAGCTGCGCAACCGCAGGGCGCAGCTCGAAGCCGAGCGTCAGCAATTGCTGACCGAGTATAAACCGAAGCATCCGGATGTGCTGTCGAAGCAGGCCCAGATCGAATCCGTCAAGAATGACATGGAAGAGATGGTCAACGACGGAAAGACGCGCGTCGAAGAGAAGCGCAAGCTGCTCGAAGGGCGGATCGACCCGCGCCTCAACCGGATGAGAGACAACCTGCGAATCATCGACGGCGAACTCATGCGGCAGCAGAAGGATCTCGGTACGACGCAGTTGCAGATCGTCGATATCGAAAGACGCATCAACAGCGTGCCCGGCGCGGAAGTCGGGCTCGAACGACTCAATCGCGACTATCAGACGAAGAAAGCGACCTACGACGAGCTGCTTAGTAAAGAACAGAAAGTCTCGCTCGCCTCCGACGTGGCGACCAACCAGCAGGGCGAGTCGATACGCGTTGTCGACCCGGCCAACTATCCCGAACGGCCCGTCGCGCCGAACCGTCCGCTGCTGATGGGATTCGGTTTCGCGCTCGGCCTCGCCATCGGTCTCGCTTTCGCCGCCGCGTTTGAAGTGCCGCGGTTGCTCACGATCCAAACGACCGAAGACGCCGAGCACTATACGCACCTCCCGGTGCTGGTCTCGGTGCCGGAGTTGCTGACGGTGAAAGAAGAACGCCGGCGGCGCCTGCGCCGCGCGGCGCTGGCCTCGGCCGGTGTGGCCGCGACGATCGTCAGCGTGCCGGCGCTCGCGCTCGTTCTGAAGGTGTCGCGCTTTCTGGAGCTTTTCGCGAAGTAGCAGCGCGCGCATGACAGCCCGGATTTTGTGAAGGGGGTTTTAAAGAAAGAGAGTGTACAAACAGTTCTACAGTTTGAAAGATCTGCCTTTTGCGATGACGCCCGATCCGCGTTTCATTTATTTCACGCCGTCGCACACGGAAGCGATGGCGAATCTTCACTACGGCATCGAGAGTGGGCAGGGGCTGATCGTCGTGACGGGCGAAGTCGGCACGGGCAAGACCACCGTTCTGCGCTGGATGATGCAGCGCCTCGATCGGACGGTGCTCGTCGCCTATATCTTCAATCCGCGTCTGGCGGTCGATGAGTTTTACCATCACTTGACGACGCTCCTCGACGTGCAGGACTGGGGAAACAAATCGGAATTGCTGATCGAACTCGGCAAAACGCTGGAATCGCGCCACGCGCGCGGTCTGCGAACCGTGCTGATCATCGATGAAGCGCACGGGCTTTCAACCGCTGTGCTCGAAGAAATCCGTCTGCTCTCAAACTTTGAATCCGACTCGGCGAAGCAGTTGCAGATCGTCCTGACAGGCCAGCCGGAGCTGCGCGATGTGCTCAATGATCCGGCCCTCAGGCAACTCAAGCAGCGCGTCGCGCTGCGCTGCGAGATCCGGCCGCTGCCCGACATCGGCGAGACCGAACGCTACATCGCGTCGCGTCTGGCGGTCGCCGGCGCGCAGCGCACCGACATCTTTTCGCCCGCCGCGATCGATTATAT
>JANOGZ010000525.1:0-5458 GCA_031406255.1 Pyrinomonadaceae bacterium
GCGCGACGGAAGAATTTTCACTGAGCAGCGCCCCGGGAGACTCACGCCAGCGAATTACCCTGTGTCCGGATTCCTGCAAATATTCATAGAAGGCGCGCGTCCCCGTAGCGCCGGCGTTGGTTGTCGAACGATTCGGCGAAAATTCGGAATCGGGCGGCCGCTCGACCCTGACGTAAGAGGCAGCATTGAGCGCGACGAGCAGCGCCAGCACGAGCGCGATCGAAATGATGAGTTGGAAGCGTCCCCGCACGTTAATAGTTTGCGGTCCCTGAATCTGTAATCCAATTACCGGCCGCGCGGCCGTGACCTTGCGGCTTCGACGTTCACACTGCGTCGAGAGCCACTCTTGAACGCGCCCGAAAATCCATCCAGTCTCCGGCGGTGGCGTCTATCGAGCCGTACCAGTGTTTCTCGAAGCTCGCCGTGAGCGGCTCGATCGCGGCGTACAGCGATGGCCGCTGATGCACGTCGCGGAGGTAGTCGCGATTGGTCTTGTGCTGTGCGAGGCGAATGATTTTGCGGTCACCCAGCTCACATAGCAAGGCGATGTAGGCTTTGCGTATCGCTCCGCGCGTATCGCCGGAGCGCGCCAGGCTTTCGGCCTCCGCCAGGAGATCAACGGCTGTTTGATCAGGCGCGAGCCTTTCGCCGAGCACCACGCGGGCCTCTCGGCGCGGCACGATTCGCCGCCACGACACGCGTCCCGTCAAGCGTGGCCAGAGATATTTCCAGATGACGAATGCGATCACAACCAGCGCCAGCCCGAGGATGAAAATCTGCGCGGCGGTTGATATGCCGAGGCTGGTTCCCGGCGCAAGCGGTTTCATCTGAGGGAAGAGATCGCGCAGCCACTTGACGAATTGATCGAAGAGACGCGCGAGGGCGCCGCCCTGCGATGTTTTTTCGTTATATTCGGGGCGGCGCAGGATAGCGGCCAGCCTTCCCTTCTCTTCTTCCTTGTCTCTTCCAGTGGCGGCGTCACCGCCACCAGCGCGGCTCGCTTCAGAGAGGCGCTCGGCGAGCGCCTGCACGCGCTCGGTGAGTCCCTGGCGCGCAAGTGTGCGCTCGGCCTCTGAAGCGAAGGGCGTCTGCTCATAATTATCGAGTGCTTCATGAAGCCAGCGATTGTCTACCATCAGCGCGCCGCCCGCCCACTCGATTCTTTCGGTCGGTGGCAGAATGCGGCGCACCTCGCGAAGCGTATCGGCTTCCGCCGCCGTGAGGAAACCGTTCTGTGCCTCCCGGGCGTGAGCTTCTTCCGCTTCCTCGCTCGGCACGGCAAGCGCATCGAGGGCCAGCGCCGCCCGGCGCAGGCGCTCCCGGTACTCAGCGAGCGGAATCGTCGCTCCGGCGGATAAAGCCACGCCTGAAAGCACCACAAGCAGCATGACGGACAAAAACATACAGATCGGAATGCCGCGCTGAGAAAGCATGCTTTGGCGTTTTCTCCCCGGAGCTACGGGCACACACAGGCTAGTGCGCCTGCTCATCAGGTGCGGTAGACTTCTTGAACGCATCCGGCTTCTTCTGCGGCACCCCGGCAGGAGCACCAGCAGAGTCCGCCATCGCGGAGACGAGGGCCGGAGCCAGCGGCGAATGGCGCCCGCCCGGAAGCGTCGGCATCTCACCGAACACCCTGGCGGCCATCAATTCTATATCATAGCCTTCATGCCGCACGCGCTCATCTACGTAAAGCAGCGAGAGCCCGAGCATCCACACCGGCGTCAGCAGGATCGAGCTGGTTTGCACGACGACCTGGTAACCTATCGCGTACCACACCGGCCAGTCGGCGGCGCTCAGTGAAAACGGATCAACGCCGTTCAGATAGCCATACCAGCCGAGCGGAATGAGAAGCAGCATGAGCGCGGCATAAGTGGCGAAGGACGTAAACAGAAACATCGCGGTTAGGCGTCGCACATTTCCACGCGCGAGCTCGGCGCTGCGACTGATCGCCGCCAGTATGCCTTTGCCTTCGACCAGCATCACCTGCGGCACATAGGCGACGCGCCCGGCAAGAAAGAAGAAAAGCCACACCGCGCCGATTGTTGCGGCAACGAACAGGAGCGCACCGAGCGCCGCCAGCAGCCAGGTGAGGGGGGCCGAAATAGTCGTCTCTCCCTGCGAGGCGGCGAGCAGGCCGATGCCGATGACCATCACGACGACGATCAGGTACCACGCAAAGAACGCCACTCCGGCGGCAACCATGACGCACGCGGCGACCGCGACGGTCGCGCCGAATAATCCCCAGAAGCGCGCGCGCACGCTTCGATAAATGGCGCGCGCCCGTACCGGCTCGTGCCACAACAGGTGCGCGACGAGATTGCGGGTCGCCCCCCCCATCACGATCAGCTGCAGAAAATTGCCGGCGATCCAGAGCAGGACACCCGCCACCGCCAATCCGAAATAGATGATCAGCAATCGTCCGGTTTCGGTCACGGGGATCGCCTGGATGCCGATGGTCCATAAGACAGTGCCCGTCGCCGAAACCACAACGGGCGGCGCTGATGCGCGCACGAGGGCGACGAAGTGACGCCGGTAGAGCCGTACGGTGCGGTCGATGAGGTCGCCCGCGCCGAGCGGAGCGAGGGGCAGTTGATTGACCGTAAGCGGTGCCATTACGTGCTGAAGATTTACGATTCCTGAAAACTGTCCGAAGAATCGGATTCTATCATAAGAGGTCAGAGCACCCGCCGCGCCTTGTACCTCCGTCAAACGCAGGAAGCGGGCAGGCTTGCTTCTACGATTTCGTAGGATGCCTCTTTGCAGGGTATCGCCTGACCGTTCTCGGCTGTTTTTAGATCGGTAGTGGATTCTCTGCCGGAGCGATCACGAGCTTTTATTCTCACGTCGCAGTTCAGTTATACACGAGCAATTCTATTTGGCGGCGCAGTGCGGTGAGGTTACCTTTCAGGGCAGGCCACAGACCCGCTCCGCTGTCTAAAGTAGAGATGTTCTTTCCATCCAAAAAAATGTCGAGAATCCGAAAAAATGGATATAACACTATGGCCAACAGCCATTGGTATCCTTATCGGCTCCGCTAAACGCATTCTATGACAATCAGTTACATTTTAAGCGGGGGCATCCACGGAGTTGGCATGATCTTTGCCGTTTTCTGGGCACACTGCTGTGCCGTGATCTTTATAGCGAGTTCTGGCCTTTAGGTAACACCTTCTTTTCCGGTGGACTAACTGCTTTAGCGGCATCAGCGTCAATAAAGAATCAAACTCGTGCGAGCAAGAATTTACTCTTCACTATTCGGAACAGTTTAGGGCACTAAAGCTCTATGTTTCTGTCCAAAGTTGACCCAATAAAGTCTAAAGGAGGCTTTCAAATGATACCTCTGTCACAGCGCTTGGCCGCGAAGGGCGTCTTGTATGCCATCACGGTCATGTTTATGGTGGCCATGTTTTCAGGCGCGGCGCTAGCACAAACTGAGACTGGCCAAATTATCGGAAAAGTTAGTGACCCGAACGGCGCGGTGGTCGCCGGCGCGAATGTCACGGTGAAGTCAGTTAACACCGGACGCGAGATTAACGCGACGTCGAATGAGGAAGGCGATTATACCGTTACAAACCTCCAGCCCGGACTCTACGATGTCACGGTGCAGGGGACGGGTTTTGCCCCGAGCACACAGCGGGTGCAGATAACGGTGGGTTCAAGGACTTCGCTCGAGAGTGCTCTCTCGATCACTGCCATTACGGGAGAGAGCGTCGAGGTGATTGCCAGCGGCGGCGTGGAAGTTAACACGCAGACTCAGGAACTGGGCAATGTGGTTTCCTCCGTCCAGCTCCGCGAATTGCCGACCCTCACCCGCAATCCATATGCCCTTGTGGCTATCTCGGGCAATGTTTCACCCGGCGATCCGTCAGGCCGCGGCACCGGCTTCGCTATTAATGGGCAGCGTGCGGCGAGCACCAATATCCTGCTCGATGGTGGTGAAAACGTTGATACCTTCACGGCCACTGTCGGGCAGAGCGTGCCGCTCGATTCGGTTCAGGAGTTTCGTGTTATCACGAGCAACTTCTCGGCCGAGTACGGGCGCGCTTCGGGTGGGATCGTTAATGTCACGACCCGTCCCGGCACCAATGAGTTTCACGGTACGGCTTACGAGTTCTATCGCGGCTCGCGTCTCTCCTCTAACGATTTTGATAGCAACGCGAGAAGTCTGCCGAAGGGCTTGTTCGTTCGCAACCAGTTCGGTTATTCGGTTGGCGGCCCCGTCGTCAAGAACAAACTCTTCTTCTTCAACAGCACGGAGTTTATCCGCGTTCGCAGCACAAGGAATGTCATCAATCTGGTTCCGACTCCGCAGTTGATCGCGGCCTCCGCTCCAACGACCCGGGCGTTTTTCGCCAACTACCAAACTGTCACCCCGATCGGCAACACACTCTCCGTGGGTCAGGTGCAGGCGGCTCTCGGCCTGGCTCCGGGGGGCGCTTTTACTTCGCTTCCGGCCGATACCCCGGCCTTCGGTGAGGTGCGGTATTCGGTGCCGGATGATACGGGCGGCGGCAGCCCGCAGAACACCTACCAGACCGTCATCAGGATGGACTATAACTATAGCGACAAGACGCAGATCTTTGGCCGCTATGCGCTGGAGAACCAGGATTTCTTCGTGGGATCGAACGCTTCCAGCCCGTACCAGGGATTCAATACGGGCGCGATGGCCAAAAACCAGAATGCCCTCGTTTCGCTGACGTACACTTTCTCGCCGAACTTGGTTTCGCAGACCAAGCTGGTCTTCAACCGCTTGCTCAACGCGCAGCCTCTCGGCGATCAGCCGGCCAGCCCGACGCTGTTCTTGCGCAGCAGCGTGGCCTCCCGCGTCAATGGTCTCCTGATCGGGCTTCCGGGTTACCTGCCGTTCAGTCCCGGTAGCGCGATCCCGTTCGGCGGCCCGCAGAACCTCGGTCAGGTCTTCGAGGATATCAACTACACGGCTGGCAAGCACCAGTTCCGCTTCGGCGGTCAGTATGTTTACATTCAGGATAATCGTACTTTCGGCGCGTTCCAGAACGCCGTCGCGTCCCTGGCGACGACGAGCATCACGCAGGGCCTCAACAACCTCGTGCTTGGTAATCTAAGACGGTTCCAGACAGCGGTTGATCCGCAGGGCAATTTCTTCCCCGGCGGAACCGTCACGCTGCCGGCTCAGCAGCCGAACTTCAGCCGCAGCAACCTCTACAATGAGTTCGCCTTCTACATCAACGACTCGTATCGCGTGACCCCGAGGGTGACCCTGAACCTCGGTCTGCGCTACGAGTACTACGGCGTTCAGCACAACAGGGATCCGAACCTTGACTCCAACTTCTACTACGGAGAGGGCAGCACGCTCCAGGAGCGCATCCGCAGCGGTAGAGTTTTCCGCGCGGAGGAGAGCCCGGTCGGGGCGCTGTGGAATCGCGACTTGAACAACTTCGCTCCGCGTCTCGGCTTCGCCTGGGACATCTTCGGTAAT
>JANOGZ010000552.1:0-4838 GCA_031406255.1 Pyrinomonadaceae bacterium
CGGAAACTCCGGCCGAACGTTTATCAAACAGTCCGGCCGGAGTTTTGATTTATTGTAAGCGTTCAGCGATCAGCGATCAGCGGTCAGCCGGTCAGGTGTGGTGTCGATCTTTGATGGCGCGCGTGCCGGGACGCGCCGGGCGCCGCGGCGCGCGCTTCTTTTTCTTAGCTGAAAGCTGAGCGCTGACTGCTCAACGCTTACGATTTATTTAGCGGCCACCACTGGCGGGCGCGCGGTAAAGGGCCGCGCCTGCTCGTAAGCGTGTGCGAGGCGAAAGATCAAGGCCTCTTCCCAGTGGGGGCCGAGGAGTTGAAAGCCGACCGGCAAATTCGCGCTCGTCAGGCCACATGGGACGGAGATGCCGGGGATGCCCACCAGATTCGCCGTACAGGTATAGATATCGTTCAGGTACATCGCCAGCGGGTCATTCGTCTTTTCGCCGAGAAGAAAAGCCGGAGTGGGAGTGGTCGGCGTCGCGATCACGTCGCACCGCTCGAACGCGCGACGGAAATCCTCTTTGAGCAGCGAGCGCACCTGCTGCGCCTTACGGTAGTAAGCGTCGTAATAACCCGCCGACAGCACGTATGTGCCGAGCATGATGCGACGCTTAACCTCCGCTCCGAAACCCTCCTCGCGCGTCCGGCGATACATCTGCTGAAGGGTGTCGGCCTCTTCGGCGCGAAACCCGTAGCGCACGCCGTCATAGCGCGCGAGATTGGAAGATGCTTCAGCCGTTGCGATGATGTAGTAAACGGCGATCGAGTATTTGGCGTGCGGTAGCTCGATATCGACTATCTCAGCGCCGAGATCACGGTACGCTTCAATGGCGCGTTCGACGAGCGCGCGCAACTCTGCGTCGAGCCCTTCGCCGTGTAGCAGCGCGCGCGGCACGCCGATACGCGCCCCCGTGATGTCACCGGTCAACTCCGCGGTGTAATCCGGCACCGGCACATCTACGGTCGTCGCATCACGCGGGTCGCGGCCCGCGATCGTCCGCAGCACCGCCGCCGTATCGCCAACCGTCAAGCCGAAAACGCTTACCTGATCGAGCGATGAGCCGAAGGCGACGAGGCCGTAGCGTGAAACGCGGCCATAGGTGGGTTTTACTCCGACGATGCCGCACAGCGCCGCCGGTTGACGCACCGAGCCGCCGGTCTCTGAGCCGAGCGCGACGGGCACGATGCGCGCGGCGACGGCCGCCGCCGAGCCGCCGGATGATCCGCCCGGAACGCGCTTCGTGTCCCAGGGGTTACGGACCGGTCCAAACGCCGAATTCTCATTCGACGAGCCCATCGCAAATTCGTCGCAGTTGGTTTTACCGATGATAATCGCGCCGGCCCCCTCCAGTCGCTCGATCACCGTCGCGCTGTAGGGCGGATGATAATCGGCCAGAATGCGTGAGCCGCACGACGTCTGGAGCCCGCGCACACAGATGTTGTCCTTGATGGCTACGGGGACTCCGGCGAGCGCGGGCCACTCTTTACCATCGGCCTCGAGCTCGCCGGCGCGTGCGATCGCGCCGGCGCGATCAATTTGCAGAAAAGCGTTGAGCGTCTCGTTGAGCCGCTCGGCCGCGCCGAGCGCACGCTCAACGACCGCGCGGATGCTCGTCTCGCGACGCGCCAGACGCGCCCGTAATGAGTCAAAATTGTTTTCAGCGGATGACATTACCGGTCGAGCTTTCAATACATTAAGATTTTTATGACGCGCGCTCCGGCCCGAATTCTTGGTTTTAGAGCCGGGATCTGGCGTGCCCTAACCGATAACTTTCGGGACGCGAAAGTGCCCGCACGAAGGATCCGGCGCTTGATCGAGCGCGAGCTTCTGGCCGAGCGAGGGTAGACGCTCATCATCACGTATCGCCGGTGTGCGTTCGCCTTCAGGAGTAAGACCACCGATGGAGGGCTCGACCTGGCTGGTGTCCAGTTCATTTAGTTGTTCGACATAGGTGACGATCGCCGCAAGCTGCGGCGTCAGTTCGCGGCGCTCTTCGTCGGTAATTTCGAGATGGGCGAGGGTCGCGATTTTTTCGATATCTGATTCTGTAATCGGCATGAGTTAACCGTACTTCGGGCGCGCTCCGTAGCGAAGTTGCCGTGACTCCTTTTTCTTTGCATCGCAGGTCCTCAATAAAAGAGACCCGCGGGTTGTTTCATTTGCCCCTCTCACGGGCTGCAAGATAGCTTCCGGCGGCGAGCAGGAAACGGCGGCGCAGGCTGTCATCTCGAATGGCCGTGGCCGCCGCCTGTAGCTCGCCGGCCCGCTCAAGCGCGCGTTCCTGTTGCGCTATCGAAGCTTCTCCGGAAGGCCGTAAGCGCGCACGTTCGTGGCGAATAGTCTGCGGATCAACGCGGAACTCGACGTACGTCACGAGCGCCTGACCGAGAATCGAGTTGAGACGAAAGAGCAACTGCCCGCTCATCGCTTCAAGCTGCTTCTGCCACGTCGTATCGGGGACTGCCACCACCAGCGTTTTACGATAGAGACGAAAGGGAACAGCGCATCCGCGCAGGGACTCGCCCGCGACGCGCCGCCACGCCGCCAGCGCCGCCGCTTCAGCGACCTCTTCCGCTTCTCCCGCCGCCCGCAGGAGTTTCGGGAGCACTCGAATAAGATCATCCATCCGCTGATGCTTTTAGCTTTCAGCAGTTAGCTTTCAGCTTTCAGCTAACATTAAGAAGCGCACGTCATCAAAGATCGACACCACACCTGACCGCTGGCCGCTGATGGCTGATCGCTGATGGCTGAACGCTTACGTTTGCGATTTCGCATATTCAAACTACAATCATCACTCGAAAGCCCCAAAAACATCGTGAGTGTAAAGGAAAACGGGCGAGAGTCACAAGCACAGAGCGGGGAGATAACCGTTGGAAAAAGTCCTGATGGAGACGCTTGTCCTGGCTTCGGCCAGCCCGCGCCGCGCCGAGATACTACGCGCGGTCGGGTGGCCCTTCGAGGCGCGCGCGGCGAATATCAATGAATCAATGGCCGCCGGTGAGAGCGCATCGCAGTATGTCGTCCGTCTCGCGCGGGAGAAGGCCGAAGCGGTGGCCGGTGAGCGGCTGTTTGGCCTTGTTCTCGGGGCGGACACGATCGTGGTTACCGGCGGCCGGGTGCTCGGTAAACCGCGCGACGCGCAGGAGGCGCGCCACATGCTGGGGCTTCTGCGCGGAGGATGGCACGAAGTTTTGACCGGTGTCGCGCTCGTGCGCGCGGAGACGAAGCAATGCGCGGTCGCTTATGAAACGACACGCGTGCGCTTCGCCGCGATGTCCGACGCCGAGGTGCAGTGGTATGTCGCGACCGGCGAACCGATGGACAAAGCGGGCGCATACGCCGTGCAGAATCGCGCCGCGTTATTCATTGAAGCGATCGAGGGTGATTACTGGAATGTCGTCGGGTTGCCCGTCCGGCTGGTCTATCAACTCGCGCAGGAGATTGGCGGATAAACGCGCCCGCGGCCCCGGCGGCGGGTTTTCGGTCCCGAACGCGCCGCCGGGGGATGTGCTCAACCTCACATCTATCCTTGCCCGGCGAATATAAAAGCGAAAAGAGGCTGCTTCTCATTCGAAGCAGCCTCCCTCCGAGGAGCGACAATCGGCGCTAACCCTTAATTCATCCCGCCGCCTAATAATTGATTGAGCCGTGGAGCAAGCTGCGCGGCGAGATTGCCCTCAGGGTCAATACCCCCGATGGGTGCGCCGGAGATATTGCCCTCACGATCCAGAATGACGATCGCCGGCAGTTGATCAGCGCGCATCTGTTTAAAGACAGCGCCGTCGGGATCGCGCAAGACAGCGATCTTTAGCCCGTTCTTGCGGGCAAAATTGCGCAGTTGGCTATCCGTCGCATAGTTCTTCGATTTCGGCGACGCGGAATCTGTGCTTACCCAGTAGACCCTTAGATTGCGATTGCTATACTCGTCGGCCAGTTTCTGCACGCCTTCGATCTGCGTCCGCGATAGCGGCAGCCACGATGCCCCGAACGCCAGCACTACTACATCACCCCGCAGCATCTCGGATGAAATCTCTCCTCCATCAACCGTCCGCAGTGAAAAGTCGATCGTCTGGGTGGCCGGAACGGGCGCGGCCATAACTGTCAGCGCCAGAACGAACAATAGCGAGAGCGTGACGGCCGCCAGGGAACGCTGTAGCGAGCGGCGATTACTACTCCTAAGCATCTTTATCTCCTTCTGGCATCCACGGGCGATGCGGCTAATCGTGGGGATGAAACAACCTTGCCAGGCGCGTTTGAAGTATGCGGTGTAAGGCACTTCATGCGAACAGTTCGATGGTAAGACGAAGAGATTGGTTGGACGCCGCGGCCGTAAAAGTGCTGTAAAGACCCTGCTTTTGCTTATCCGTGCGGCATGAAAGGTGGCGAGACGCCGAGAATCTCTTCATGCAGCGCGCGGTAATCATCCCACGTATCCATGTCGCGCGCAACATACGGCGAATCAACTGGCAGACGCAGGACCTGGGCCCCGTGCGCCTCGAAGAGTGCGCGCAGTCCTCGCGCGGGCGCGAGATGCAACAACTCTTCGCGGTAGCAGAGATCGACCAGCACCGGATGCCCGCCGCGCCCGTTCCAGGTGGGGACGATAAGGCGCGCTTCGGTGCGGCGGTGCGCGTCGAGTAAACTCGCGATCGCTTCCGGCGGCGTGGCGGGTTGATCGACGAGCGCGATCAGAACAGCCTCTACCCTGCTCGATAGTTGCTCGACTCCGCGCGCAATCGAAGCCCCCATCTCGCTCTCCGCATCATCGTTGACCGCAAAACGGATTGGCAGGTGGGAGAGACGCTCGCGCACCTCGGCCGCGCGATGGCCGATCACCACGA
>JANOGZ010000573.1:0-2788 GCA_031406255.1 Pyrinomonadaceae bacterium
CGGAAACGTTCAAGCGACGGAGCTGGATGCAGCTCCGTCTGACGGTGCGCCGGACGGCCCGCGCGGCGGCGCGCATCATCACTCCCTCCGAGCACACGCGCCGCGATATTGCCGAAACTTATGGTATCGCGCCGGAGCGTATGAGCGTCGTCCCGCTGGCGGCGGCGCCGCATTTCCAGCCCGTTGAGGACGAGCGAGAGATGGAGCGCGTGCGCCGGGCTTACGGAATTGAGGGCGATTACATTCTGGCTGTGGGTTCCATTCAGCCGCGTAAAAACCTGGTGCGCCTGATCCGGGCTTATGCAGGCTTGCGCCGCGCACGTTCACACGCTAAGCTGCCGCAACTGGTGCTCGTCGGAAAGCGCGCGTGGCTCTACGGGGAAACGCTCCGCGCCGCTGAAGACAGTGGCATTAGTGACCTCACGATCTTTACAGGCTATGTGCCGGAGACGGATTTATCGGCGCTCTATACTGGCGCGCTCTGCTTTGTCTATCCGTCATACTTCGAGGGCTTCGGCCTGCCCCCCCTGGAAGCGATGCAGTGCGGCACGCCTGTCATCACAGGTGATCGGACCAGCCTTCCGGAAGTGGTGGGCGGAGCTGGTTTGATGGTCAACCCGTTTGACGAAACCCAACTCGCAGCCGCTATCGCGAGGCTGATTGATAATGCGGAACTGCGCGCCGAACTACGCGTGAAAGGATTACAGCGCGCGTCGATGTTTAACTGGCGAGAAACGGCGCGCCTGACGCTCGAAGCTTACCGATGCGCCAAAGGAGGAATGATGAATGCGAAATGTTGAATGATGAATTGAAAGAAAAGCAGGCTTTCAATTCATCATTGATCATTCATAGTTCATCGTTTAGTAGATGCGGATAGCAATCCTGGGAACGAGGGGCGTGCCTGCCAGTTACGGAGGCTTCGAAACATTCGCCGAACAGCTCTCGACGCGGCTCGTCGCACGCGGTCATGAAGTAACCGTCTATTGCCGCTCGCACTATGTGTCACCACGGCAGCTCGAATACCGCGGCGTGCGTCTGAAGGTGCTGCCAACCATCCAACATAAATATCTCGACACGGTAGTGCATACGTTCCTCTCCGCGCTGCACGCAGCGGGCGGGCACTACGATGCCGCGCTGGTGTGTAACGCCGCCAACGCGCCGTTCACCTCGATCCTGCGTCTGACGGGCACGCCCGTCGCGATCAATGTGGATGGCCTTGAGCACAAGCGCAAGAAGTGGAACTGGCTGGGGCGCAGCTATTATTTGCTGGCCGAGCGGCTCGCCGTGCGGTTGCCGAATGAGACGGTGACGGATGCGCGCGTCATCCAGGAATACTACATGGCGCACCACCGCGCGCCCTCGACGATGATCGCCTACGGCGCGGAAGTGGAGAGGCGCCCGGACCGGGCCGCGGTCCGCGCGTGGGGCGTCGAGCCCAATCGCTATGTGCTGTATGTTTCACGGCTCGAGCCGGAAAACAATGCGGCGATGGTGATCGAAGCGTTCAAAAAGGTGCGCACGCCGCACCGTCTGCTGGTCGTCGGCGATGCGCCTTACGCGCATGAGTACATCAAATATTTGCGCGATCTGGCGCGACGCGACCGGCGCATCATCTTTACCGGTTTCGTCTTCGGCGATGCTTATCGCACCCTGCAGCAGAACGCTTACTGCTATGTGCATGCGACGGAAGTGGGCGGCACACACCCGGCGCTCCTGGAAGCGATGGGCTATGGCAACTGCGTGCTGACGCTGGCGACGCCCGAAAATATCGAGGCCGTGGGCGAAGCCGGCATCCACTCCACTGACGCCAGAGACCTGGCGGCAAAACTTCAGGGCGTGTTAAGAGACGGAGCGATCGTCAACGCCTATCGCCAGCGGGCGCAGCTGCGCGTCAAGGAACGCTACGATTGGGAGCACGTCGTGGATAAATACGAGGATTTGTTTGCGAAAATGGCGAATCAGCCGTTGCTGCGAAGGGAACCGGAGATCGAGTTGGAAGAAGTGAGAAGCGAGACGGCAGCGGTCGCGAGAAAATCCTAAAAGGGAGCAGCGCCTTTAGCTTTATGAGGATGCGAGCCCGATGCGCTCCAGCAAGATTTGGAACCTCGGGTCTGAACGAAGGTCGTCGAACTTTGGATCCTCTTTAAGGAAAACCAGCCACCCGGAGCGCTCCTCACAAGCCTTTTTCAGCCAGTCGAACGCTTGATCTTTCTCTCCAAGCCCCGCATAGATGATTGCTACGTCAAAGGGCGAGACATAACGTTGCGTGGCGAGCTCCTTCAGCTCTCGCAGTATCTTCTGCGCCTCGCCACGCTTACCCGCCACCGCATAGCTGTGTCCGAGCTGCGCTTTGATCAGTATCGGCGCGGTGTCGCCGGAAAGATCTGCCGCCTTTTGCAACTCGGCGAGGCCTTCCCGGTACGCACCCTTTTGCTCGTACGCCCACCCGAGTACGACGTGCGCCAGGACGAAATTTGGATCTATCTCGAGCGTCTTGCGCAGTTGTTCGATGCTGTGGTCATACTCTCTGGCGTAGTAGAAAGATATTCCCAGGCCCGTGTTCAAGTTGAGGGAGAGCGGATCGATCTCCATGCCTCGTTTCATTTCAGCGATGGATTCGTCCAGACGCCCCATCACGATCAGATACGCGCCATACCAGTAGCGTGCCAGCTGATAGCGCGGGTTGTGTTCGATCGCTCGCTTGAATTCATTCTCGGCATCCACATAATGGAAGTCGTAGGCCGTTTTAACCAACCCCAGGGAGGTGTGAGCTTCGGCGAGGGTGTCA
>JANOGZ010000588.1:0-3801 GCA_031406255.1 Pyrinomonadaceae bacterium
GCGCGACGCGCACGGGCGACGGCGTGAGGATCTCTCTGAGAGAAGCGAAGGCGACGGAGGGGGTCGCGCCGCGCACGCGCTCGACACGGACGCGCGCGCGGTCGCCCGGAGCGACGAGGGCGACCAGGATGGTCTGCCCGCGCGCGTGCGCCAGCCCCATGCCGCCCGGTAGAATACGCTCGATCTCGACCTCTAATTCCGCGCCGACTCGCAAATGATCCGGCCCGGGGAGAGCCGTGCGGCGGCGCGCCCGTTTCCGCTTGCTCATCTGTTTCAGCTAATAAGAGGTTGGCGGCTGGCCGCCCGGCTGGTATGAATTCGGCGGCGGCGCCGGCCACTGTTCCGGCGGCGGGGGCGGGGCGCCGTAAACGGGCACGGCGCTTTCCAACTCCAGCTCGATGCCTCCCGCAAACCCGGCGGCGACATTGTAGATGAGCGCATAGAGCGCGCCGAAGACAAAAGCGAACACGGCGTAGAAGATCGGCGCCATGATGATGACGGCCAGACCGCCGATGACGCCGAAGCCCGCGCCGGGGCCGCCCTCCTGCGCCATCAACGCCGCGCCGACAGTCATCATTATCAATCCGTAGATCAAGCCGATGATGAGACCAACCCCGGCCCCGATCAGGCCCGATATTTTCGCCGAAGACATTACGCCGACGCGCTTGATTACCATGGTTGTCATGTGCTCTCCTTAAGATTCCGCGGTTGGGAAGCTTACAGATAAAACAGGCTGAGGCGCGGGATGCCGCACTCTTCGCGCAACAGCTTCGCCAGCAGATTATCGAGCGTCTGCTCGTATGTCGCGCGCTCCATGCGGTTACGATACGGGCGCAACTGTTCTTCGGCCGGCGCGCGCCGCGCGGCCAGCTGGGCGGGCGAGAGTTCTGCGCGAATCGCCCGGTCAAGTAGTTGTTCGAGGTCGGTCAGAGAAACTTCGAGTTGTTCGGCCGAGGGCCGCGCGGCGCGCGCGAAATCCACCGCCAGCTCTTCGAGGCGCGATGAGGCGCGGCAGAGCGCCTCACACAATTCACTCGCGCGCGCCCCCTTCAATCCATCGTGCGCGCGGGCGAGATCAGCGCGGCACTGTCCGAGATGCGCCGCGATCACCTCGCGCGGAAACGGGAGCCCCGCGCTCTCATCCCCCCCATCCCCGTTGCTCGCGGCTCCGGCTGAGGCCGGACCCGCCGAGGAGGCATCCGACGGTGTGCCTGTGTTGCTGGCGCCGCGCTGCGCGTCGAGCCATTCGGCGAATTGCGCTTCGACTTCTTCCTGACAGTACAGCAGAGATTTAATGCTGCGCCGGCGCGGACGCACGGCGTGCGAATCGAATGACTGCTCGATGCCACGCAGCGCGACATGCAGCGGCACCCCCATCTCTTTCCAACTCTCGATCAACGCCCAGTCCATCGGGCTCAGCAGCAGATGCTTGCCGCGGCGGCGGATGAAAGCATCTTCTATTTCCGTGTAGTAGTTGAAATAATTCAAAGCAGTGGCCAGCAGTTAGAATACCCGGTAAGCAACCGGCACATATCTACCCCTTACTTCTTTCATAGATCAAGCGTAAACCTTCGAGTGTGAGCGTGTCATCAACCGTCTCAATAAATTCCGAAGCGGTCGCGATGAGCGGCGCGAGCCCACCGGTGGCGATGATGCGGACAGGCCCGCCCAACTCCTCGATCATGCGGCGCAGGATTCCGTCAACCAATCCGGCGTAACCGTAATAGAGCCCGGACTGGATCGCGGTGACGGTCGAAGTGCCGATCACCCTTACGGGGCGTTTGATTTCCACGCGCGGCAGCCGCGCCGCGCGCTCAAAGAGCGCGTCAGACGAGATGGCGATGCCGGGCGTGATGACTCCGCCGAGATACTGTTCTTCGGCATTGATCGCATTGAAGGTCGTCGCGGTGCCGAAATCAACCACGATGCATGGCGCGCCGTATTTATGCACCGCGGCGACGGCATCGACGATCCGGTCAGCGCCGACATCCGAAGGTGGATCGTAGAGGATCGTCAGGCCGGTATTGGTTGTGTGGTCAATGAGGAGCGGCGTGTGATCAAAATAAACCTCCGACATTCTTTTAAGAGTGTAGTTGAGCGGAGGGACGACCGAGGCGATGGCGACCGCCGTGATCGCCTTTGAATCTATTCCGGTCAACGCGAAGAGGTTGCGGGCATGCACGCCGTACTCATCAACCGTGCGCGCGCGCGCCGTCGTCAAACGCCAGTGCTTGACGAGGAGATCCCCTTCATACACACCGAGCGAGGTATTCGTGTTGCCTACGTCAATGACCAGGAGCATAGATTTTAAATGTCGGGCACGAGTTTCTGTAGATGAAGAGCGCTCGGGCTCGCACAGGCGCGTGTAAATTAACGTCCCCCTTATCCCGAGCGCCCGGGAGCCGCTCTCACCGCGGTAACGTCTCCGGCGCGAACCGCTCTGATTTCACCTGTCGGGGTTTCTACACGTAAAGCCCCATCGCTTTCAAGCCCGCGCGTCGTCCCTTCAAAGACTTCCGCACTGAGCGCGACGCGAACCCGCCTTCCTTCCGCATAAGATGAGCGCGCCGACCACTCGCGCAAGGTCTCGTCCACCCCACCCACGCCTTGTAAGCGCTCGTAGCGATGCTCAATGGCACGCACGAGCGCCGGAAGTATTTTCTCCCCGTCAGGCGGCGCGCCGATCAACTCTGCAATCGAGACGGCCACCGCGCGTAGCTCCGGCGGAAAAGCCGAGCCGTTCAGGTTAATG
This sequence comes from Pyrinomonadaceae bacterium, assembly GCA_031406255.1. GTDB lineage: Bacteria > Acidobacteriota > Blastocatellia > Pyrinomonadales > Pyrinomonadaceae > JANOGZ01. The sequence continues at coordinate 2,753 of JANOGZ010000588.1, forward strand.
CCAATACCGACCACGCAGGAAGTCTGCACGCCGCCGGTTTCCACTGTTTCGGCCAGTATGCCGCACAATTTGCGACCCGCGGCCTGGACATCGTTCGGCCACTTGATGTCCACGCCGAGTCCACACGCTTCGTCGAGCGCATCCACGACCGCCACGGCGGTCATCAACGTAATTAGCGGCCACCTATTCATCTCAAGCTGCGGCCGCAGCACGATGCTGAAATAGAGCCCGGCCCCAGCCGGCGATACCCACCGCCGCTCCTGTCGTCCGCGCCCCGCTGTCTGCTCGCGCGCGATGATGCACAAACCTTCGGGCGCGCCGCGCGCGGCACGGCGCGCCGCTTCCGTGTTGGTCGAGGGAAGCGAATCGAAGCGCAGAATCTTCAGATTAAGCGGCATGCGGATGCAGGCTGGCGATGAAAGCTTCGATCCTTAAACCACCCACTTCGCAGTCAATATCAGGGAATTCAAAACGGGCCAGGGCTACCACGAAAGGCGGCGCGCCGTGCTTTCAGTCCTGAATGCCTCATCCGGGTAGACTCTTCCGTGGAGGCTACCGCCGCGCGATGGCGCGCATCATCAGCGCGCTTGTATGGGACAGCGCCGGACGGAAGGCCCCGGGGGGGCGACGACCACCGGCTGAGCGGCCGAGTCGTCCACGTTCGCCCGGCTTCCGACCGCTAAAGTCGTCGTCCCAATATTGTAAGTTTCGATTTAGCGTTTTCTGCTAAACATTCTGGCGATATGGTATTGAAAACCCGGCACGATGTCCTCCCCGCCGAGCATCTCATTTTCGGTGAGCATCTGCGGCGTCGTCTGCGCGCGATAGATTGTGACGGTGCGTTTCTTCGGGTTGACGATCCAGATCAAGCTGACTCCTGACGCCAAATATTCTTCAATCTTCTCATCAGTCTCATAAAGGGTGTCGCTCGGTGAAAGGACTTCGACCGCTAGGTCGGGCGCGCCTGGCCAAAACTTCTCCGTAAATTCGTCAGCGGGGATTGACTCGCGGCGTACAAAGGCAATATTGGGTGCACGCACGGTGTCGGG